>JBIJCY010000233.1:0-4902 GCA_044344385.1 Rhodocyclaceae bacterium
ACCGATATACTGCCAAGGTGCTACGGGTTTTTGTGACAATGGGAGGCGCAGGGGAGCGCATGGATTTGTTTTTCAGGGCATATATCACGGCTTGGGCTGCAGCCTGCGGCATCGCTGTCGTGCTGTTCCTGCAGCGAAGGTCAGTCTTCGCCATTGCTCGCCGCACCTACTGGCACTTTCTGGTTGAGCCATGGAAGCTGCTCACCTTTCTTGCCAGCGCCGCGCTAGTCACGCTCGTTGCTCCCTATACCGGTGATCCCACCTGGGACTACGTTGACGGACTGTTTATGTCGGTCCTTTGTTATGTGAGCGCGCCTTGGGTCGTGGCTACCCTGTTTTTCGCGGTGCGTGGCAAGGTGAGCGTTGTCGAGACCTATGTTGCCGTATGCGCCTGGCTATTTTCCGCGAGCTGGTCCTACGACATCTATCTCGTCTGGCGCGATGGCGGCTACCCGAATACGTGGTTCGCCAACCTGTTTGCCTCTTCGGTCATCTATCTTTCAGCCGGGATGTTCTGGAATCTGGAGTGGCAAGCGGGGCGAGGCGTGATCTTTTCGTTCATGCGGGATAACTGGCCGTCCCGCCCATCGTCTACTCCGGTGTGGCGTCTGGCAATCTATGCCGGCGTTCTGGCGTTGCCGGTTATCGCTGCGGTGCTGATGTTTTTCTTGTAATTTGCTCATGCAGAACCCGTGTTTCGTGGGCAACAGTTCGTGGCACCCTCCGGCGCCAACCCACAGGACAATATCGCCGTCATCCGGTATCCCGGCTTTGTCGCTGATAGCACTTCGACAGCAGGCCGCCGAAGTGCTTTTGACTGCTCATGAAAGATGACTTTGTTACGGAGAGACCGGCTCAGCGGTGAAGATCTCCTGTATGACGTTTGGCGTAGCTTTGGTACGCACGGTTTTGCCCAAAAAACAGGCTGATGTTAAGAAATTACATTAACTTGTAATCGCAACGCCATCATCCATTGCGAAGACTAAAAGTTGTGCACATTTTCTGTGGATAAGTCTGTGGAGAAATTGTTGCCGAGCCGGCTAAGTGCTTGCCATTTAACGGTTTTGCCTACGTTGCGGTTTTATTAAGCAATATTTCAACCCGTTGTTTTATATGAGTTAATCTGCTCCCGTGCGATTGGCGAGGCGTTATGCCTTGATTGTCATAGGAAAAATATCAGCGTTCTATTCTTTGTGAATAAGTCAAGACATTAAAAGCATATTTTTTGCCATCCGGCGCGACCGCAGTGCGGGATTTTTCCCCGAAAGTACTCAGCAAAAACCGCTTTCTGTCAATACTGAACTTCCAGCGACTGGCAAAGGATTTCCATAAATCGCGTCGACGCAGCAAAGCGGGTTTTGGCCATGTTGTGCATCCCGGAGGACGCTAGTTCGGCGTGCGATAAAGGTGCCATAGCGGTGAAATTCTTGTGCTTCTAATTTGCTATTGCCGGCTGCTTAGCCGAGCTTGGCCAGGAACCGATCCAGATGCCCGGCAAAGGCTTTGCTTTCGCTCTGGCTCATCGGCGGTGGCCCGCCGGTCTGCACGCCGCTGGCGCGCAGGTTGTCCATGAAGTCGCGCATGTTGAGCAGCGGGCCGATGTTGGCCGCCGAATACCATTCGCCACGGTGGCTCAGGACATGGCCGCCTTTTTCGATCACCTCGGCGGCGAGCGGCAGGTCGCTGGTGATGACGAGATCGCCGGCCGTGATGCGTTTGACGATCTCGTTGTCGGCAACGTCAAAACCGGCCGGTACTTGCACGCTGCGGATGTAGGGCGAGGGCGGCACGTAAAGGGTCTGGTTGGCGACCAGGGTCAGCGATATCTTTGTGCGTGTCGCGGCACGAAAGAGAATGTCCTTGATGACCTTGGGGCAGGCGTCGGCATCGACCCAGATGTGCATCAGACCAGTCCGCGTTGCTTCAGCTCGTCTTTCAGCCAGGCATAGCAGATCGGCGCGGCGACCAGACCGGGCAGGCCGAAGGCGCTCTCCATGACTAGCATGGCGGTGAGCAGTTCCCAGGCTTTGGCGCTGATCTGTGCGCCGACGATGCGCGCGTTGAGGAAGTATTCGAGCTTGTGGATGACGACGAGGAAACCGAGCGAGGACATCGCGACGGCCGGCGAATGCGCCAGACTGACGACAAAGATTACCGTGTTCGAAATCAGATTGCCGATCACCGGCAGCAGGCCGGCGAGGAAGGTGACGACAATCATCGTTTTGGTGAGAGGCAGATGCACGCCAAAGAGCGGCAGTACAACGGCCAGGTAGATTGCCGTGAATGCGGTGTTGATGCCCGAGATACGTACCTGCGCAAAGACGATGCGGCGGAAGGCTTCGCCCATGCGGAAAATGCGTTCGGCCAGAGCCTTGCTTAGCGGGCCGCTGCTGTCTGTGGCGCAGGCTTCACGCAACGAAACCATGGCGCCGATGACCATGCCGATCAGCATGTGCGCCAGTATGTGGCCGGTTTCTTTGCCGATCAGTTGCAGTTCGGCGGCGTGTTCGCGCAGCCAGTGGCTCAGCTTGTCACTGATGCCTTCGGTGCTGCTCGGCAGGTAGGCAGCCAGCCACTTGGGCATTGTGGCGCGCGAACTTTCGAGAATGTCGGCCATTTTGGCAAGCAGCGCGGACAGGCTGCCGCCCTCGCTTTTCATGTAAACGATGATGCCGAAGCTCGCTGCCGCAACCAGGCCGAGCACCAACAGGACGATCAGGCCGACTGCCAGGCCCTTGGCGCGTCCGGTCGATAGATGGCGGATAAAGAGCAGAAAGAAAACATGCACCAGCTCGTAGACCAGCAGCCCGGCAATCAGCGCCGGTAGCAGATGAAATTTTAGGACGAAGAAGATGCCCAGCACCGCCAGCGTCCAGGCGGCGTATTCGTGAGAGGTGGGGGCGTTTGATTTATTCATGGTGGTCGATCATGGGAGTGTTGAGCTTAGCACCTTAGAAGCCACCGCTGGCACCGGCATGTGCGCCGGGCGAGCGAGAAAGAGCACCTTAACACCCACCACGGAGGCACAGAGACACAGAGGAAACACAGAGAAAACCATCTGTTTTAAGAAAGGTTTTCTCTGTGAAATCTCTGTGTCTCTGTGGTGGGCTTTTTTTACCGCCTTTGATATAACCAGGCCAGCGTCCCGGCGCCGGCAGCGTGGCCGCTGGCAAAGCAGGCGGTGAGCAGATAGCCACCGGTCGGCGCTTCCCAATCGAGCATTTCGCCGGCGCAGAAAATTCCGGGCAGTTTGCCGATCATCAGTCGTTCATCGAGTGCTTCGAACAGTACGCCGCCCGCGCTACTGATGGCTTCGTCGAGCGGGCGCGGTTTAACAAGCGGCAAGGGCAAGGCCTTGATTGCAGTGCCGAGACGTTCCGGGTTCGGAAAATCATCGGCCGGCACAAACTCGCGCAGCAGCCCGGCCTTGACGCCTTTGATCCCGAGACGGCTTTGCAGATGGCTGGAGAGTGAGCGGGAGCCGCGTGGGTGGGCGATCTCGGTGATGACACGTTGCAGGTCGTGACCCGGCAACAGGTCGAGGCTGAGGGTCGCTGTGCCATTGGCAGCGATCTGGTCACGCAGGGGGGCTGACAGTGCGTAGATCAGGCTGCCTTCGATGCCGTTTTCGGTGATGATAAATTCACCTGGCCGCTGATGATGAATGCCGGTGGCGTCGGTGAACGAGGCGACCACCGGCTTGACCGGCTGCCCGGCAAAACGCTCACGAAAATGCGCGCTCCAGCCGACGTCAAAACCGCAGTTCGACGGGCGTAGTGGCGCCACGGCAACGCCGGCCTGTTCAAGCATGCTCACCCATCGGCCATCGGAGCCGAGCTTTGCCCAACTGCCGCCACCAAGGGCCATGACCACCGCGTCGGCTTCAGCGAGTTGTTCGCCAGTTGGCGTGTTGAAACGCACGCTTGTCTTGCCGTTTTTACTTTGTGTCAATGCGCCGCAGCGATGTCGCATGTGAAAGCGTACCCCGGCCTCGCGCAGCCGGTGCAGCCAGGCGCGTAGCAGTGGTGCGGCTTTCATGTCAGTCGGGAAAACGCGCCCTGAACTGCCGACGAAGGTCTCAAAACCTAATTCATGAATCCACGCGCGCAAGGCGTCCGGTCCGAAGGCGTCGAGCAGCAGCGCGATATTCGTCTGCCGCGTGCCGTAGCGCGCACGAAAGGCGGCGGCCGGCTCCGAGTGGGTGATATTCATGCCGCCCTTGCCGGCCATCAGGAACTTGCGACCGACCGATGGCATGGCGTCGTAAAGATCGACCTGTACGCCGCCTTGAACAAGCACTTCCGCTGCCATCAATCCGGCCGGGCCGCCGCCGACGATGGCGACCGAAAGGGGAAGGGGGGCAGCCGTCAACTTCACTGATCTGCCGCTTTTGCGCGGGTCTCGACGAGCTCGGTCATTGCGTTGTTGCCGCTATTGCGCAGCGCTTCGACAACCCCTGCCTGATTTTCCGCCGGCTGGTTCTGGCTGACTTTCCATTTGCCATTGAGTCGGGTGATTTCAATCTCGATGCCGACTACCGCCGCAATCATTTTTTCGATGTAGTCACCGGGCGCATCGGTTACTGCCCATGGATGTGGAAGCGGTGCTTCGTTATGTGTTGTCAACGTTTCGATCTGCGCGCGCAACCAGGAGGCGTCGTCGATGATGCGTAGCGTGCCGTATGCATGGGCCACGGCGTAGTTCCAGGTCGGCACTGCTTTGCCGGTTTCCTTCTTGGTTGCGTACCACGATGGTGAGATGTAGGCATCCGGCCCTTGAAAAATGACCAGCACCTCAACGTTTTTGTCGAAGTCCTGCCATAGCGGATTGGCCCGTGCGACGTGCCCTTGCAGCGTGCCGAATGGCGTTGCGTCAGCCACAAGCTGCAGTGGGATGTGGTTG
>JBIJCY010000234.1:0-4894 GCA_044344385.1 Rhodocyclaceae bacterium
AAGAAGCTTGCCTCGGGCGTCATCGCCGCCTCCGGCACGCTGGCGCAGATCATCCCGCCATCGCTGGTGCTGATCATCATGGCCGACCAGTTGGGCAAGTCGGTCGGCGATATGTATGCTGGCGCCTTCCTGCCCGGCTTCGTGTTGACCGGCCTTTATGTCGGCTACATCGTGCTGGTCGCCATCTTCAAGCCGGAATGGGCTCCCTCCCTGCCGCTCGAAGCACGCTCACTGCGCGGCGCCAAGCTGATGATCCGCGTGCTGACGACGCTGGTGCCGCCGCTGTTTCTGATCTTCCTCGTTCTCGGCACCATTTTCATGGGTATTGCCACACCGACCGAGGGTGGCGCCATGGGCGCCACCGGCGCCCTGATCATGGCCATGGCGCGCAAGCGTCTGTCGATGAAGCTGCTGAAGCAGGCGATGGATACCACCGCCAAGCTGACGACCTTCGTGGTGTTCATTCTGGTCGGCGCACGCGTCTTCTCGCTGACCTTCTACGGTGTCGACGGTCACCGCTGGGTTGAGCATCTACTGACCGGACTGCCGGGTGGCCAGTTGGGCTTCCTGATCGTCACCAACGTGCTGGTGTTTTTGCTGGCCTTCTTCCTCGACTTCTTCGAACTGTCGTTCATCGTTGTGCCGCTACTCGGGCCGGTTGCCGACAAGCTGGGCATCGACCTGATCTGGTTCGGCGTATTGCTCGCGGTGAACATGCAGACCTCGTTCATGCACCCGCCGTTCGGTTTCGCGCTGTTCTACCTTAGATCGGTTGCGCCGCCGTCAATCAAGACGACGGATATCTACTGGGGTGCCATTCCCTTTGTCTGCATCCAGATCATCATGATCGCGCTGGTTATCATGTTCCCCGGCATGGTGAGCTGGAACCTGGACAAGGACGCGGTGGTTGATCTTGATTCAGTGAAGATTGACATGCCGGCCTCCGACTACGGTGCGCCGGCCATGCCAGCCGGCCTCGAAAGTCCGCCGGGAACAGCTGGTGCTGCTGAAGATCCGAACAAGGCGATCATGGATTCGATGAAGCAGGGTCAGCCGAAGTAAGTAGCTACAGAAACACAAAGCCCCGCCCTCGAGCGGGGCTTTTTTTCGCCTGTGGCACAAGCCCCTTTTGCCTGGCGAAAAAAACGGGAGCAATTGCTCCCGTTTTCTATTGCGCCGGCGAACCGGCAACGCTTCGCTTATTTCGCGTTATACATGTAGTTCGAATAAGCACCTTCGGCAACACGGAACCAGAGATTCTGATCGTCCTTGAACTTCTTGTAATCGTCGTAGACTTTCTTGAACTCCGGGTTCTTCGCCGAGGTTTCAGCATAAAGCTCCATCGCCGCCTTGTAGCAGGCGTCCATGACTTCCTTCGGGAACGGGCGCAGTTGGGTGCCGGAACCGACGAGTTGCTTGAGCGCCGTCGGGTTCTTTGCATCGTACTTCGACATCATGTCCACATGAGCATCGGCGCAGGCGATATGCAGAATGGTCTGATAGTCCTTCGGCAAGGCTGCATATTTCTTGGCGTCGACGTAAGCCGACAACTGCGGACCACCCTCCCACCAACCCGGGTAGTAATAGAACTTGGCAACCTTGTTGAAACCCAGCTTCTGGTCATCGTACGGGCCAACCCACTCGGCCGCATCGATCGTGCCTTTTTCCAGCGAAGGATAAATATCACCGCCCGGAATCTGCTGCGGCACGGCGCCCAGCTTGGAGAGAACCGCACCGGCGAAACCGCCAATACGCATTTTCAGACCTTGCAGGTCGGCGACGGTCTTGATTTCCTTGCGGAACCAACCACCCATCTGCACGCCCGTATTGCCGCAGGGAATGGCGACGATGTTAGATTTTCCGAACAGATCACCCATCAGCTTGGTGCCGTTACCATGACGGAACCAGGCGTCGAGCTGACGATTGTTCATGCCGAACGGAATCGCGCAGTCAAAAGCGTAGGTCGGATCCTTGCCGAAGAAGTAATACGAAGCGGTGTGCCCCATTTCAACCGTGCTGTCCTTGACGGCGTCAAAGACGGCTGGACCGGGGACGATTTCGCCGGCGGCAAAAACCTGAATCTGAAACTTGCCACCCGTGGCATCAGACACCATCTTGGCCATGTGTTCTGCGGCACCGTAAATGGTGTCAAGACTCTTCGGGAAGCTGGAAGCCAGCCGCCATTTGATCGTTGGGGCATTCTGGGCGATTGCGGGCATGGCGACAGCGCCGGCAGCAAGGCCGACACCCGCTTTTTTCAAAAAGGAACGTCTTTCCATTCTGTGTCTCCTCAAGGGGTTGAGCTACGAAGTGCCCAGCCAGTATAACCAAAGAAACATGTTATGGAATAGCTAATTCCAACACAGGGAACCGCAGTTGGACCGACGAACTCGAGCGACTGACAGCCCGCTCTCAAGCTACCTGTAGACAAAAAAACGGGGGCTATTGCCCCCGTCAAACTCCATCGAGAAGGAATCTGCTTAACGCTTGCTGTACATGTAGTTGGAGTAAGACGCTTCAGCGATACGGTGCCAAAGATTCTGATCATCCATGAACTTCTTGTAGTCGTCGTACACCTTCTTGAAATCGGCATTCTTCGCCGAAGTTTCTGCGTATAGCTCCATTGCCGCCTTGTAGGAGGCGTCCATGATCTCCTTCGGCAGCGGGCGAAGCTGCGTACCGGAGCCAACCAGTTGCTTCAGTGCGATCGGATTCTTGGCATCGTACTTGGCCATCATGTCAGCGTGTGCTTCGGCACAAGCGTCCTCGAGAATGATCTGATATTCCTTCGGCAACTCGGCAAACTTCTTGGCATTGATGTAAGCCGACAGCGTCGTGCCGCCCTCCCACCAACCCGGGTAATAGTAGAACTTGGCAACCTTGTTGAAACCGAGCTTCTGGTCGTCGTAAGGCCCGATCCATTCAGAAGCGTCGATTGTGCCTTTTTCCAGCGCCGGGTAAATATCGCCACCCGGAATCTGCTGCGGCACCACGCCAAGCTTGGACATCACGGCGCCGGCATAACCGCCGATGCGCATTTTCAGACCCTTCAGATCCTCGACCGTCTTCAATTCCTTGCGGAACCAGCCCGCCATCTGGGTACCCGTGTTGCCACAGGGAATGGAAACGATATTGGATTTGGCAAAAAACTCACCCATCAGCTTGCCGCCGTTGCCATGACGCATCCATGCGTCGAGCTGACGCATGGTCATGCCAAACGGAACGGCGCAGTCGAAAGCAAATGTCGGATCCTTGCCAAAGAAGTAGAAAGAGGCGGTGTGGCCCATTTCAACGGTGCCGTCCTTGACGGCATCCATGACGCCGGGGCCGGGAACGATCTCGCCGGCAGCAAACACTTGAATCTGGAACTTGCCGCCAGTGGCTTCCGACACGCGCTTGGCCATGTGCTCGGCGCCGCCGTAGATGGTGTCAAGGCTCTTCGGGAAACTCGAGGCCAGACGCCATTTGATGGTCGGGGCATTCTGGGCAATAGCAGGCATTGCAACAGCACCGGCAGCAAGGCCGACACCAGCTTTTTTCAAAAAGGAACGTCTTTCCATGGAATATCTCCTCCGGAGGGTTAAATTCTGGACCGCGAGGCGATTATAGATGATGCAATTCGTTATGCGCAAGCATTTAACTTATTGAATTTAAATATATATTCCGTAATTGAATTCATAATTACACCGTACAAATTCTGTGCGAGGGCAAATCATGTCAATAGCTTGGCTGTGCATTGGCAGGGACTTTAACGTCCTGCGCGTTGCCGAAAACGACGCAGGCCCCGAAACTCGGGGCCTGCGTCGGGGACTTGCGACAAGCGTCGAGTCAGTTACCGGCAACCTTCATCTGTTCAATGAGGATAGAGCCGACTTGCTTGGAGCCCCGCACCAGAACGTCATTGCCAATGCCGGCGATGTTGCGGAACATGTCGCGCAGATTTCCGGCAATGGTGATTTCCTCAACCGCATGCACGATCTCGCCGCCCTCCACCCAGTAACCCGCAGCGCCGCGTGAATAATCGCCATTGACGTAATTGACCCCCTGGCCGAGCAACTCGGTGACCAGCAGGCCGCGCCCCATTTTCTTGAGCAGCCCGCGAAAATCACGCTTGCCGGGATGCACGATCAGGTTATGGCAGCCGCCGGCATTTCCGGTCGTCTGCATGCCCAGCTTGCGTGCCGTATAGGCGCTCAAAAAATAGCCCTGCAGCACGCCATCAACGATGACTTCACGATCACGCGTGGCTACACCATCGCTGTCGAAATAGCTGCTCGCCAACCCACCCAACAAATGCGGGCGTTCGCTGATCTGCATCTTTTTCGAAAAGACGCGCTTGCCGAGACTATCAACGAGAAATGAGGTCTTGCGGTACAGACTGCCGCCGCTCACCGAATGGACAAAACTGCCGATCAGCGAGGTGGCGAGCGGCGCTTCGAAGAGTACCGGCACCTGGCAGGTCTTGATCTTGCGCGCACCGAGTCGCGACAGCGCGCGCCGCGCGGCGTAATCGCCAATCGCTTCCGGCGCGGCAATCGCCGCCGGATTGCGCGATGTCGAATACCAGTCATCGCGCTGCATATTGTCATTCTTGCCAGCGATCACAGAGCAGGAAAGATAGTGCCGTGAAGTTGGATAGCCGCCCATAAAACCAAGGCTGTTGGCCGAAACAAATTGCCCTTCCTGCATCGATACCGTCGCGCCTTCGGAATTGGCAATCAGCGGACTAACAGCAAACGCCGCTTGCTCGCAACGCTGCGCCAGCTCAATGGCGCCATCGACCGGGAGCAGCCACGGATGATAGACATCAAGATCCGGCTGATTCTTGCAGGGTTTGGCGAGCAGCTTTGCATCGGGCAAGCCGGCACAGGGATCGGCGGCCGTAAAGCGGGCA
>JBIJCY010000026.1:0-16272 GCA_044344385.1 Rhodocyclaceae bacterium
GTCAAAAATCCTAATAAAATCAAAGCAATGTTGTAAACAAAACCGGGTTGCGCTGGCATTGGGCTACATAACGCAGCCGAGATGCGCGCACCACCGACAGCAAATCGGCAAGCGCCTGCTGCAAATCGTCGTTGATAATAACATAGTCGAATTCGTCCACATGTCGCATCTCGTGCCTTGCTGCGGCCAGGCGGCGGGCGATCGTATCGGCACTATCGGTCCCCCGCCCCGAAAGCCGGTTCTCCAGCGCCTCAAGCGAAGGCGGCAAAATAAAAACGCCAATCGCCGCCGGAAACAACTTGCGCACCTGCTGCGCGCCCTGCCAGTCAATTTCTACCAGCACATCCCGGCCCGCCGCCATTTCGGCTTCGATCCAGCTTTTTGACGTGCCGTAGTAATTGCCGTGCACCTCGGCCCATTCAAGGAAGTCGCCACTGTCAATCTTGGCCAGAAACTCCGGCACGCTGACAAAATGGTACTCGCGACCGTCAAATTCCCCGGTGCGCGGCTCGCGCGTCGTGTACGAGATGGACAGGCGAATGCCCGCATCGTTCTCGAGCAGCAAACGTACCAGTGTGGTTTTGCCTGCGCCTGAAGGCGCGGTAACGATATAAAGATGTCCTGCCATGATCTGTCCGGATTCAGTGGGTTTATCGATTCAACGCTTATCTGCCATCTTCGCGCTGCTAACTGCACGCACATATAGCGCGCTTAGTGTCGCAATCTGCGAATCCCCAGGGTTACTCTCGCGCAACTGCTTGAGAACCCCTTCAAGCTTGTCGAATTCGCGCAGCTCAAGATAACCTGCCAGCAAATAAAGCTCAGGGCTGCGATCGCCCGCTTCGACCTGCTTGCGCAAGTCGGCATAATTGCTTTCAACCGATTCGAGCGTGCCCACGGTGCCCATCGAGCGCATGCGAATCATGCCGGTCTTCACGGTGCCATCAGGCGATGGAGTTTTCGACAATTGTTTGACGAGAATCGCCGGCAGCGTCCTGATTTCGGCCTGCACGCCGCCCTTTACCGGCTTGCTCGAGACACTGCCAACTTCCAGCGCACCCGCGCCTTGCCAGGTCTCCTGACGACCTCCATCAAAAAACACCATTTGCACACGCGATTTTGCTTGCAGTACCAGCCGGTCTCCTTCGCGGAGCTTGATGAAAGGCTTGAGTTCGCTGGCGGCCGATTTGTCCTCCTGCAGAGTCACACTTCCCGACACTGCGGTCACCAGACCGACTTCGACGGCCAGCGCACCGGCCGATACGAGAATCAACAGCACACCCATCCACCCGCTTTTACGCATCGCTCTTTTCTCCAGCTTTCACACCCAACACCTCGAACACCCGGACGGGTGCCGCACGCCCCTTGACCTGAATCACCTCGCTGCGGCCGCACAGCACCGCATCGCCACCCGCGACAATGGTCGCTTCACTGGCCAAGATAACGCAGCCCAACTCCTTTGTCATCCCTTCCAGCCGCGACGCCAGATTGACCGTGTCGCCAATCGCCGTGAACTCCATGCGCGTCGGCGAGCCAATATTACCGATCACGGCTTCGCCGCTATGCAGACCGATACCGACCGCGAATTTTGGCAGATCGCGGTCGGGAAAATGCTGTTCCATCCAGTGTCCAAAATCGTCGGCGACTGCGCGCAAGGCGACCGCCGCTCGCGCACCCCGGATCGCATGATCGGGCAGAGGCAAGGGCGAACCAAATTCGACCATGATTGCGTCGCCAATAAATTTGTCGATGCTGCCTCCTTCAGCCAGCAGAACCGCGCAGGCACGTTCAAAGTAGGTATTGAGCATTTCAACGACCTCTTTGGCATTAAGCCGCTCACTGATTGTCGTGAAATTACGTATATCCGTAAAAAGCACCGTCATCGTCTGCGACTGCCCACCCAACTCAGGGCGGTTACCCGACTGCAGCAGCGCCTCGACAACCTGATTGGAAACGTAGCGGCCAAACATCTGACGCACCCGTGCCCGTTCGCGCTCCTCGCCGGTCAGTCGCCAACCGAGCACACTGAGCAAGGCCAGCGCGCTAGCTACAGCATAGGCTGACACGGGCACCAGGACACCCATGCGAAAAACGACAAAACCGGACACTGCAAGTAACAAGACACCTCCCAGCCAAAGCAAAGGACCAAGCCACGCGGGTAGCGCGGCAAAGGCAACGACGGCCAGCGCCGCAACAATCAACAACAACAACATCCGAGACCCATCGCTTATCGGCTGCATACGCTCACCTGAAAGCAGCGCCTCCAAAACATTGGCATGCACCTCAACGCCGCTCATCAAACGCCCTCGCCCCGAAAACACACTCGTTGCATAAGGTGTGAAATGATCGTCTCCCAGACCGGCTCCCGCGCCAATCAACACGATCTTGCCGCGCAAGGCCATGACCGCAGGGTCGCGCAAGGCATCTTTGCCCAGCAACTGCTTGAGCGAAATCCGCGGAAAAGTATTGGGAGGGCCGACATAGGGAATCGGCGTCGCTGGCTGCTCGCGTGCTATTTCACGCCCGCCGAGCACCCATCTGCCAGCCTGCGGATCGAGCCCGGCAGCACGAACAGCGAGCAAGGAAGGAAAACCCAGAACGGGCACGCCATCCTCGACGGGTGCCCGAAAGGCCGCAGCGACTGGCGCCACCAGATAGCGACGAACCACACCATCGCTCTCATCGAGAAAATCGGCTAGACCGATATGCCCTGGAATATCGAAATCAGGGAGTGCCAGCAGATAATCGGGGCTCGGCAACAGATAATCGCTGGCGTGCGCACCCGAGCCGGAACGCGTCGCGACGAGTACCAGCCTTCCGCTATTGATCTGCTCCCGAAATGGCTGATCGTAATTGCGGGCGGCCTTTTGCATTTCGCCACCAAGCTTGCCGAGCCAGCGTTCCGGGCTGATGCTGAGCAGCATATCGAGCCCGACGGCCGGCACGCCGACTTCGTGCAGACGCGCCACGGCAATCGCCAGCCGATCAGTCCAGAAGACCAAGGGATCGTCCGGATACGCCGCCAGCGTCTCTTCGTCGAGAGACACAATCACCACATGACTCGCGTGACTGCGCTGACCTTGCCACTGAAACCAAAAATCCTGCAGCCGCTGGTCGATTGGATCCAGCGCGCCACTGCGCAGCAAAACCTCGGCGATCAGACAGGCGGCCAGCGCAATGGACGCCAGCCAGTACCTGCGACGACTGCCGAAGTGGCTCGACATGGCTGGGGAATATAAATCAGTAATTGCAGGCAAAAATGCCTGCAATTACTCGATTTCCGTTATTCGACACTCCCCGATAGCACACGCACGGGCGTACATTTTTCATGGACTTGCCTGCAGGAGTTAATTCGATGATGGCCCCCTTCATTCTTGCCTGCGTTATGCCAATTGCTGGCGAAGCTGCCTTAGTTTTGGCAACAGGGCCGGTATGTCACTTCGGATGATGCTCCACAAGGTGTCGTTATCGATCCCCAGATAGCCGTGAATCAGACGATTACGCGTGGCAATAATCAGCCGCCAGGGCAAACCGGGATGGGTGCCTCGAACCGCATCCGGGATGCGTGTTGCGGCTTCGCCGATCAATTCGAGATTGCGCACTGTAGCATCGTAGATCACCCCGCTGGCAACGAATCCGGCCTGGTCGAGGCCATCGGTATAGGCGATGACCTTCTCGGCAAAACCAATCATGTCATCAAGATAGAAGCGCCATTCGCGGGGCGCGTGCTCAGACATGGACGGCCTCTTTCTCGATGAATGGGCGCAACTCTGGACGCAATGCTTTATCGGTCACCAAATCGATTGGGTTGCCAAACAGATCTTCGAGATAGAACTGGACGCCAAAATAACGTTCCGACGTCGCTGGGCCATCGAAGGACACCAGAACATCAATGTCGCTGTCGGATCGTGCCGCATCGCGTACCGTTGAACCAAACAGCGCAAGGCGCGTCACGCCATACCGAGCGGCCAGGACGGGTTTGCTCTGGGCGAGCAGTTGTATGGCGTTTGAACGGTCCATTCTTTTCTCCAAACAAACGTTGTGGCTATTTATGCAAGATTCGGCCCTGGTAAAATGGCCCGAAATATCACTCCAAATTCTGGATCTGCTCGCGCATTTGCTCAATCAGCAGCTTCAGCTCCATCGCGGTCTGAGAGACCTCGCTGACGACCGATTTGGAACCGAGCGTATTGGCTTCGCGATTGAGCTCCTGCATCAGAAAGTCAAGACGCTTGCCGCTCGCCCCGCCTGCCTTCAAAACGCGTTCGACCTCATCGAGATGCGTTGACAGGCGCGCCAGTTCTTCTGCCACGTCAATGCGCACAGCAAAAACAGCGACTTCCTGGCGCACTCGCTCATCGTCGACGCTGCCGATGGCGTCGATCAAACGCTGTTTCAGCTTCTCTTGAAATGCGGCCTGCGCTGCAGGAATGCGTGGAGCAACTTCACGCACCAGTTCGCGCATGCGTGCCGCGCGTTCGAGAATTACTGCGCTGAGCTTCTCGCCTTCACGTGCACGGCTGGCAGCAAAGTCTTCGAGCGCATCCTTCGCCAAGGCCAGGCAGGCTGGAACCAGCGTCGCGATATCGAGCGAATCGTCGCCAAACATGCCGGGCCAGCGCAACACATCATTGACCGCAAGCGGCGCTGCATTTGGCAGCTCGGCGCGCACCTGTGCATCAAAGCTCTTGAGGCGCTCAAGCAACTCACCATTCAGCGTCTGCTGCTGCACGCGCGCGGCGGCAGGCGCAAAATTCACCCGGCACTCAAGCTTGCCGCGCGACAGGCGAGCGCCAATCAACTCACGCAGTGCCGGCTCGACAACACGCAACTCTTCACAAACACGGAAATGAAAATCGAGGTAGCGCGAATTGACGCTTTTCAGCTCGATATGCAGAGCGCCACGTTCAACGTCGCGCGTCCTAGCGGCATAGCCGGTCATGCTATAGATCATGTAAATCCCGAAAAGTTAACAGGGTCATGCATGCAGCCGGCTTTACAGCCTGAGCCCAAACCCTGAGAATGGCTGGAAAACCACATCATAGCCCCCACCTTAATGGCGCAACAAGCCAACCACGCCCTTCCTGCCGGCTTCCAGCTCGATGATTACCGCATCGACCGGCAGCTTTCGCTCGGCGGATTTTCGATTGTCTATCTCGCCACCGACACCACGGGGCTGGAAGTAGCCATCAAGGAATACCTGCCGAACAGCCTTGCCCTGCGCGGCGAGGGGGGCATCAAACCGATCATCACAGCCGATCACGTTCCCGCCTTTCGCTACGGCATGAAGTGTTTTTTTGAGGAAGGCCGGGCGCTGGCCAAACTTTCGCACCCGAACGTCGTCCGCGTGCTTAATTTCTTCCGTGCCAACGACACGGTCTACATGGTCATGGAATACGAACACGGCCGGACCCTGCAAGAGTTCATTCAGAAAAACCGGATTGCGATCACCGAAAATTTCATGCGCAACGTGTTTACCAAGCTGCTCAACGGCTTGCGCGAAGTGCATTCGCACAAGCTGCTGCACCTCGACCTCAAGCCATCGAATGTCTATCTGCGCAACGACTACACGCCCGTGCTCATCGACTTTGGCGCCGCGCGCCAGACGCTGGCGCTCGACACGCCGATGCTCAAGCCAATGTACACCCCGGGCTTTGCCTCACCCGAACACTATAACCAGCGCGACCTGCTCGGACCGTGGAGCGACATCTACAGCATTGGCGCATCCATGTACGCCTGCCTGGCAGGTGCGGCGCCACAGGCGGCGGACGCCCGAATGGAGAAGGATCTGCTGACGCCCGCGATGGTGCGCTGGGAGCGGCAGTTCTCTGATCAGTTACTCGAAACAATCGACTGGTGCCTGTGTCTGAACCATCTGTACCGGCCGCAAAGTGTCTTTGCTCTGCAAAAAGCCCTGACCGAACCCGTCGTCGCGCCACAACCGATCAAGGAAAGCTGGGCGAATCAAAGCATTGGCCAACTCGTCGGCAAGTTCAGAAAAAGAATAGGGAAAAAATGAAATTCACTATCTATCAAGAAAGCCGCACCGGAAAGCGCGCCAACAACGAAGACCGCATAGCGCATTGCTACTCGCGCGAGGCCCTACTGATGGTCGTCGCCGACGGCATGGGCGGGCATTACTACGGCGAGATTGCGGCGCAGATTGCCGTACAGACATTGACCGAAACTTTTCAGCGTGAAGCCAAGCCGGCGATTGCCGACCCCTTCCTGTTCCTTCAGAAGGCGATGACCAACGCGCACCACTCGATTCTCGACTTCTCCGGCGAACACAAGCTAAAGGACTCGCCACGCACCACCTGCGTCGCCTGCATTGTTCAGGACAATGTCGCTTACTGGGCACATGCCGGCGATTCTCGTCTTTACCTGATGCGCGGCGGCAAGGTGATTTTCCACACGCGCGACCATTCCCGCGTGCAGATGCTGATGGATCAGGGCGTCATTACCAAGGCACAAGCTGCCGTACACCCCGATCGCAACAAGGTCTACAGTTGCCTGGGAGGCACCCAGCCACCGGACATCGAGTTCTCGCGCAAGACGCCGCTTGAAGCCGGCGATGTCGTCGCGCTGTGCACCGACGGCGTGTGGGGGGTTCTGCCCAGCGACATGCTGGCCGTAGGGTTGAAGAGCGCCAACCTCGTGCAGGCGGTACCAGCCCTGCTCAATCAGGCCGAAATACGTGGCGGCAGCAACTGCGACAACCTGTCGATTGTTACCGTGCGCTGGGAAGACAGTTACGTTGAGGACACGGCCAGCGCCTCGAGCCTTGTTTCGACGCAGAGCATGTCACGCGACACCGTCAACACCCGACTCGACGAATTCGGTCGCAACCCGAACTACAAATCCGAACTGACCGAAGACGAAATCGAAAAGGCGATCGAAGAAATTCGTTTGACCATCCAGAAATACTCCAAATAGGAATTCCCATGCGCCCCAGCCAACGCCAGCCGTCGCAACTTCGCGACGTGCGCATCACCCGCAATTTCACCCGTCATGCCGAAGGCTCGGTGCTGATCGAAATGGGCGACACACAAGTCCTATGCACCGCCAGCGTCGAGGAATCAGTGCCTGGTTTTCTGCGCGGCAAGGGCCAGGGCTGGGTCACTGCGGAATACGGCATGCTGCCGCGTTCAACGCACACCCGCAGTTCGCGTGAAGCGGCCAAGGGCAAGCAGACCGGACGGACGCAGGAAATCCAGCGCCTGATTGGCCGTTCGCTGCGCGCTGTCACCGACCTCAAGGCGCTCGGTGAGCGTCAGATCACCCTCGATTGCGACGTGCTGCAAGCCGACGGCGGCACACGCTGCGCATCGATCACCGGTGCCTGGCTGGCGTTGTGGGACGCCTGCGAACAGCTCGTCGCCAAAGGAAAATTGGCCGAAAATCCAATCCGCGACCACGTTGCCGCGGTATCGGTTGGCATTTTCGCAGGAGCTGCAGTACTCGATCTCGACTATCCGGAAGACTCAGGCTGCGACACCGACATGAACGTCGTCATGACCGGCCGTGGCGGCATTGTCGAGATTCAGGGTACAGCCGAAGGCGAGCCATTTACACGGGCGCAGATGAGCGAGCTGGTCGATCTGGCCGAAGCCGGTATCGGTGAGCTGATCACCCGTCAGAAAGCCGTGCTTGCTGCATGAAACTCGTTCTCGCCTCAAACAACGCAAAGAAACTGAAAGAGCTGCGTGAAATCCTGACGCCGCACGGCTGGGAATTGATTCCACAAGGCGAGCTCGGGGTCAGCGAAGCCGAGGAACCGCACTGCACCTTCGTTGAAAATGCGCTGGCCAAAGCCCGGCACGCCGCACAGATGACCGGCCTGCCGGCGCTGGCTGACGATTCCGGCCTTTGCGTTGATGCGCTGGGCGGCTTACCCGGGGTGCAATCTGCCCGCTATGCGGGAGAGCCGAAATCCGATGCCCGCAACAACGAGAAGCTGCTTGCCGCTCTTGCTGATTGCGCTAACCGCGCCGCGCATTTCGTTTCGCTGATCGTTTTTGTGCGCCATGCCGACGACCCTCAGCCGATCATCGCGGAAGGTGAATGGCACGGCGAAATCCTGCCCGCGGCGCGCGGCAATGCAGGCTTCGGCTACGATCCGTTGTTCTACATCCGTGAAGCCGACCAGACCGCTGCCGAAATGGACGCCGCCGAGAAAAACCGCCGCTCACATCGCGGCCAGGCGTTGTCTCACCTGCTTGAGCGCCTGCAAGCACGGCGCTGATGAACGGCAAGATCATCCCGATTGTCCCGCATGGGCAGTTGGCAAAAAAGGCTGTGACATCCGGTGAAGTCCCCCTGGAATTTCGCAACGCGCTACCGCTCTCCCTCTACGTCCACATTCCGTGGTGCGTGCAAAAATGCCCCTACTGCGACTTCAACTCGCACGAAGCGCGCGCCGGCATACCGGAGAAGGAATACGTTGCAGCGCTGATCGCCGATCTCGAATCTGCATTGCCACTCATCTGGGGACGCCGTGTGGGCAGCATATTCTTCGGCGGCGGCACGCCCAGCCTGCTTTCCGGAGAAGCCATCGACGAACTGATGACCGCTTTCCGTTCACGCCTGCCGCTGGTACCCGATGCCGAGATCACGCTCGAAGCCAATCCCGGCACTGTAGAAGCGGATAAATTCGCCGCCTTCCGTGCGGCCGGCATTAACCGCCTGTCGCTCGGCATCCAAAGCTTCAACGCGGAACACCTCAAGGCCCTTGGCCGCATTCACGACGACCGGCAAGCAAAACGGGCCATTGAAATCGCTGCAGCGCATTTTGACAACTTCAACCTTGACCTGATGTACGGGCTACCGGGGCAAACACTTGAACAGGCATTGAACGATGTCGAGACAGCGCTCTCCTTCGCCCCGCCACACCTCTCCTGCTATCAACTGACACTAGAACCGAACACCGCCTTCGCTGCCGCACCGCCGACCTTACCCGAATCCGACAGCTGCGCTGACATGCAGGATGCGATCGAGGCACGGCTTGCGAGGGGGGAAAATTCAGCCGGCTACACCCATTACGAAACATCGGCCTTTGCCCAGCCCGGCCGCCGGTGTTTGCACAACCTCAACTACTGGCAGTTCGGCGACTACCTCGGCATTGGCGCCGGTGCGCATGGAAAGCTGACGCTGCATGACCGTGGAAAATGGGAAGTGCGGCGCCAGATGCGCTGGAAGCAGCCGAAACAATATCTGGCGCAAGTCGCCAGCGGGCAGTCGATTCACGAGGAATTTTCGGTGGCGGCAGCCGACCTGCCCTTCGAGTTCATGATGAATGCACTGCGCCTCAACCAGGGCTTCGACGCAGCGCTTTTCGAACAGCGCACCTCGCTGCCCCTGCTGCGCATCGAAGCAGAATTAAATCAGGCGAAACGGGAGGGTTTGATCGAGCGCAATCTGCAACAGATTGCCCCGACCGATCAGGGAAGACGTTTTCTTAACCGACTGCTTGAACGCTTCCTTGTCGAGGGCAGCTGAGCGTTACTTTTTCAGGCTCTCAACCGCGTCGTAGAGCTCACGGCTCAAATCATCATACGGCCGGCCCTGCGCCTCGGCGAGGCGAATCAAGCGTACCAGCTCGGCAATTCGCCCCGGCGCCACCGCTGGCTTGGCCGGCGTAACCTTGACCATTGGTTGACCTGAAGCTGTCGTCGCTGGCTTGGGTTGCAGCTTGCCGTCCACCATCACCTCGGCGCGTTCGGCCCCCGGCTGCCCGCGCCGGGCGGTAATGACAATGGACCTTGGCTGATAAGGCAGCGGCGCCGGGCGCCGGGCGTTCTGGGGCGATGGTGTGCTGCTACGCTTGATCGCCTCCACCGCAACCAGAAGCTGCTTGCGCAGCGCCTCGGTGGACCTGCCCTCCGCTTCGGCAACGCGCATCTGGCGCAATATTTCCTCGATCTCACTCGGCGCAGCGGCCGACCGACTCGCCGCGCCAAAAGTCTCCTTCGGCACCTTGACGGCGATGGCAAATTCTTCCGGTGTCGAGATCATTTTGCCGAGACGATAATGGTCATAGCGCATAGCCAGCGTCAATGCATTGTCGCCCCAATCGTTTTTGGATCGAGGATCGGCGCCCGATTCAAGCAACACCTTGGTTAAGTCTTCACGCCCTTCGCGTGCGGCCAGCATCAGGGGCGTTGAGCCATTAGGCGAACGCGCATTGACTTCGGCACCACGCGCAATCAACTCGCGCGCCAGATCGTCATGCCCGTTGAACACCGCGTAGTGCAAGGCGCCCCAGTTATCCCCGTCACGGTTCAACACGGCGCCACGTTCAAGCAGCCACTTCACGGCCGCCTGATGCCCGTTCCAGGCGGCCAATTGCACCGGCTGTTCACCATTGCGATTGGCGCGGCGCGGATTGGCGCCGCGTGCGACAAAAAGCGCCATCATCTCGATATTGCCGTTCCAGGCAGCAACCATCAAACCGGTGCCGATGTTCGCCGCCTGATATTCTGGGTCCAGCCCCTCATCGAGCCAGCCTTTGACCGAACGCATATCACCACGCTCAACGGCCAGACCAAAAGAGATCGGATCAGGCGCAGCAGCCCACCCCTGTGCGGCAAACAGGCACAGCGCCACAAACAGCCCTTTGACACATTTGCCGATCACCTGCATAAACACATCTCTCCATCCTTGTCCGGCGTGACACAGGTATTGCGCCGCGTTTTGTTGCACAATGTCGCGCTCATGCCATCCCGTCTGACCATCGCCCTGGCGATCTCGCTCGCCCTGCACGGCAGCCTGTTCCTGCCCGATGCTTTCCAGCGCATCTCTGCCGCCCCGCCCCGTCCGGCGCTGCAGGCGGTGCTGCGCCTGCCACCACAACCCGAACCCGCGCTCGCCGAGCCGCTCCTGAAAAACACGCTCGACAGCGAAGAGACGCCGCGTATCAGACAAACAGCACCCTTAGCCAACCCGCAACCGACCCAACAAACAGTGGTCAAGCGGCAAGTACAAGCCGCGCAAAAAAAACTATCGCAACATCTCTACTACCCGCCCGAAGCCATCGCTCGCGGCATAGAGGGCGAAGTACGTCTGATCATCACGCTGACCGAAGACGGCAGCATCGCCGACGTCAACATTGCTGCCAGCAGCGGCCACCCTATTCTCGACAATGCCGCCATCAAGGCCGCCTACGCCACCGGCAAACTCAGCGGCGCCACTTCACGTGAGTTGATCCTGCCGGTGATCTTCCGCCTGCAATAATCCTACTTTTTACGGAACACCAGATCCCATACGCCATGCCCGAGCCGCAAACCGCGCTGCTCGAACTTGGTCAGCGGCCGGTAATCCGGGCGTGTCGCGTAATCGATCGCGGTGTTTTCGAGCAACGGCTCGGCCGACAGCACTTCGAGCATTTGTTGGGCGTAATGCTCCCAGTCGGTCGCGCAATGAATATAGCCACCCGACTGCAGGCGGCTGGCGAGCAGCGCCACCAGCGCCGGCTGGATCAGCCGCCGTTTGTGATGGCGCGCCTTCGGCCACGGATCAGCGAAAAAAATATGCACGCCGGACAGCGCGCCGGGGACGATCATGTCGCGCAACACTTCCACCGCATCGTGCTGAACGATCCGCTGATTGGTGAGCGCGCCCTCGGCAACCAGTTTGCACAGGCTGCCGACCCCCGGCGTATGCACCTCAATGCCAAGATAGTCGTTTTGCGGATTGGCGGCAGCGATTGCCGCTGAGGTTTCACCCATGCCGAAACCGATTTCGAGAATTTTTGGTGCGCTGCGGCCAAACACGGTATCGAGGTTGTGCGGCGCCGCCACGTAAGGCACGCCAATCTCGGCCATCATTCCCTCGTAATAGCGCTGCTGCGCGTTCGAGACACGGCCCTGACGCAGCACGAAACTGCGGATATGCCCCGCCCGCCCGGCGGTGTAAACGTTTTCCTGCGCTTCCGTGCGCTCTTGCGATTGCGAACTCTCTTCCATGCTCACGAACCGATCAGCCCGCTGGTCGGCGACGACGGGTCGGCCGAATAAAACTTACGCGGCATGCGGCCGGCGAGGAAGGCTTCGCGTCCGGCCTCGACCGCTTTTTTCATCGCGCTGGCCATCAGCAGCGGATCCTTCGCATGCGCAATCGCCGTGTTCATCAGCACGCCATCGCAGCCCAGCTCCATGGCGATTGCCGCATCGGATGCCGTACCCACCCCGGCATCGACGAGGACCGGCACCGTAGCGTTGTCGATGATCAAACGCAGATTCCACGGATTGACGATACCCATGCCCGAGCCGATCAGCGAGGCCAGCGGCATGATCGCCACACAGCCGATTTCTTCGAGCATCTTTGCCTGGATCGGATCGTCGGCGCAGTAAACCATCACCTCGAAACCTTCCTTGACCAGCGTTGCGGCAGCCTTCAGCGTTTCCGGCATGTTCGGGAATAGATTGGTCGGATCGCCAAGCACTTCCAGCTTGCACAACGCATGCCCATCGAGCAGCTCGCGCGCCAGACGCAGGGTGCGTACAGCGTCATCGGCGGTGTAGCAACCGGCAGTATTGGGCAAAATGGTGAATTGCGACGGCGGCAACACGTCGAGCAGATTGGGTTCGCCGGCATTCTGGCCGATGTTCATGCGACGGATCGCCACCGTCACGATCTCGGCGCCCGAAGCGTCGATGGCTGCGCGCGTCTGTGCAAAGTCCTTATACTTGCCGGTACCGACCAACAAACGCGAACGGTAGGTCTTGCCGGCGACGGTGAGGCTGTGTGCGCTTGTGTCCATGTCGTATCCAGAAATCTTTGTACTATCGGTCAGCCGCCGCCAACGGCAACGACAATCTCGATGCGGTCGCCATCAGCCAGTGTCACCTCGGCATGATTGCCGCGCGCAACGATCTCACCATTGCGTTCAACAGCGATGCGCTTGCCGCTATGGCCGAGCACATCGACGAGTGCGGCAACCGTCAGCGGGGAAGGGAATTGGCGAGCTTCGCCGTTGATCATGAGTTTCATTGAACTGCGGATTTTACCATGCAGGAAGGCCCGCCTTGCGCAGCTATAATCGCACTTTCCCCTCATTTCAGGAGCCTTCATGAGCCGCCTCAAACTGCATGCCCTCGCCGCATCCCTGATGCTCCTGTCCGGCCTTGCTGCTGCCGAGATCAAGATTGGTGTGATCGCTTCGTCGACCGGCGTCACCGCCGTCGTCGGCATCCCGCAGAAAAACACCGTCGCCCTGCTGCCAACCGAGATTGGCGGCCAGAAGGTCGAATACATCGTGCTCGACGATGCATCCGACCCGACCAACGCCGTAACCAACCTCAAGAAGCTGCTCGCCGAGCACAAGGTTGACGCGCTGATCGGCCCAACCACCACGCCAGCGGCACTGGCCATGCTCGATTTTGTTGCCGAAGCCAAAGTTCCGCTGCTCACCACCGTCGGTTCATCGGCCCTGGTCGTGCCAATGGACGACAGAAAACACTGGGTATTCAAGACGACGCAAAACGATGACCTGATCGCCGAGGCTGTACTCGCTCACATGAGCGCCAACGGCATCAAGAGCGTCGGTTTTATTGGTTTCAATGACCCCTACGGCGAAAACTGGTTCAAGGTTTTCTCGCCGATGGCCGAAAAAACCGGCATCAAAATCATCGCCAGCGAACGCTTCACGCGCACCGACCAGTCGGTCACCGGGCAGGCACTCAAGTTGCTGGCCGCCAAACCCGACGCCGTTTTCATCGCCGCCACCGGCGGCCCAGCAGTGTTGCCGCAAGCGGCCTTGCTCGAAAAAGGCTACAAGGGAAAGATTTACCAGACGCACGGGGTCGCCACCAACGACTTCATCCGCATTGGCGGCGCCAAGGTTGAAGGCACGCTGATGGCCGGCGGCCCGATGCTGGTCGCCGACGATCTGCCGGCAAGCAATCCGATCAAGGCTGTAGCACAAGGTTACATCAAGGCCTACGACGCCAAATTCGGCACCGGCAGCACCTCGACTTTCGGCGCAAACACCTTCGACGCTGGCCTGCTGCTGCAAAAAGCCATTCCCGAAGCGCTCAAAAAAGCAAAGCCGGGTAGCACCGAATTTCGCGCCGCGCTACGCGACGCACTGGAGCTGACGAAAGAAGTCGTCGGCGCGCAAGGCATCTTCACGATGAGCGCGCAAAACCATAACGGTATGGACAGTCGGGCACGCGTCATGATGACAGTAAAAAACGGCCGTTGGACACTGCTCCCGTGAGCGGTTTCGAAGATTACGGCCACGAACTTTCCGAACTCGACCGCGAGATCATTCACTACGCCGCACTATGCGGCGTCGATCTTGCCGACCATGCCGCAATTCACGCCTGCATCAATGCACCGCATGAAACATGGATAGAAGACAAGGCGCGCGAAACACTGCGCGGACTGCTGATCCTGCGCATCAAGGTGGAAACAGAGATGATCGAGCAGGGAATGACGCCGGGAGAATTGAAGGGCTGGTAACGATCAGCAATCCTGCAAAAAGCCAAATGCCGGAGATTCCGTGAGACAGGCACCATAAACCTGCAGTAGCGGCGAAGCAATTCGTTGCATTACGCCTACCAAAAATCGCGCTTTTGTCTGGATAGAATTCCAAGGCTAGAACGCGTATTTCTGCAGTTTGTTCAAAAAAGCCGCATGTCGTTGCAGTTTGTCAGAAATTGGTCGCTTCTAAGAGAGGGCCTCGCAAAGGAAGCCGGCCGAACCGCAGGTACCGTCGTGGAGTTCGGCGGTACAGCCACTCTCTTTCCAGAGGGCGTCGTCGATATTTTTGAAGGCTTGTTCAAACATTAAATAGTTCTTTTTAGATGGACTGGCTTATTGCGGTCAATTTACCGGCAATCTCACTTGCAGGAAATGACGTCGGAAATGTTGCCAACGGACATCGCTTCTCCGCGGGCAAGTGTTGCAGGACCATGGGCGTCGAGCGATGCACTTCCTGTTTCCCACATACAAATCAGTGCCGAATGATTTTCGTCGAGGATGCTTTGCGCCCCGTCACGATTAATTGCTCGAACCGGAGGCGAAAAATGCAGGAAGCCGAGGGGTCCAATCCAGCCGGGAGAAATCGTCATATCAACATCAGAAGCCTGCAGAACTCTCCTCGACCGGAACTGCTCACTTCGAAGCTGACACGAAAAGACGAAGAGGCGACAGAGCTTTTCTGGCGATACCCCTTGAAAACAGAAATAAGAAGTTCGATCACGTGCGAAAGGGAACACACGTTGAATCAACATTGCAAAAATTTTCGCTATAACGCAACGTAATTGCTCATTACCTCGTGTGGCCACATGCAATATTCCTCGATATAGCGCCTCTCCTGCAGCAATCGCTGTTTTGACATCTCCCCGTTCTGCTGCCTCTCTAAGCAAAATTGCCAAAGCCGCAATACCATCTAAATCAGCTCGATGACCGAGTCTTCTGAGCACCCGGTCAGTTACTCCTCGCCGAATTTCTACTCCTGTCCGTTGATCACGCTTAAACAGTAATGTGAGGACTTCAATACTAAGCATCCGCAACCACGTGGCACTTAAGGGAAGCAACGATGCGGTATCCGGCAGGCGAGCAACCTTCCAGAGAGGATGATCGAAAACTGCTGCCGTACCCGGACAAAGAGACTCAACCTTGTTAACCAATACAGCCTGCGGGCGCCGCCGTCCGGACTTGTAGTTTCTCCACTTGTTGGTGTGTCCATAGCCACTGTTCATCTTACGAAAAGCCAGCGGTTCGACTATTTTTTCAACGCCATAGGGCCGCTTCTGCCCCAATTTGACCCGGATATTTTCGAACCAGTAGGCATTTGCCGGAACGTCGACTACAGGATCCTTCCTTGCCATTTAGTCCTTTTGAATCTGTGGGTTTTCGAGCAGCTTTGTCAGAAAAAACATATCTTAACCGGTCAAAAATCAGCCACTCCGACATGGATAAATTGAGAATAATCTGATGGCTACACACTCAATTGGAGTAACTATTTAAGGCTAAATCTTACCTCGGTGGAGTAACTGTATGTAGATCTTTGCCACGTAGCCGCAGTCCTACAAGACAGCTACGATTGCCATCAGATATAACCAGCCGTGACTAGGCCCCGTGATCACTGAAAAAAACTTAGCAGTTGAGATTGAAGAGCAGCTCTTGCGTCTGCATGGCCCCATGATCGGTGGCGATGCACTCCGTGCCGCTCTGGGCTACCCGAGTATGGAGGCCCTGCGACAAGCACTCTCGCGCAAGACTGTGCCAATTCCCGTGTTCTCAATCGAGGCACGACGTGGAAAG
>JBIJCY010000235.1:0-4874 GCA_044344385.1 Rhodocyclaceae bacterium
ACGCAAATATCGACAAGTGCGCTGACTTCGACAGGTAGTGCTGGAAGCGGCAATACATCGAAGATCAAGATTGAAAACAAATCAAAAAATCACTTCTGGGAATCGCTCGAAAAGAATATAAAAGATATTCTTCAGGACACTGATAAAGAAAAAATCATTGCTCGCAGAACGGCTGATTCAAGAGAAGACAATAACCGGTCAAACAACCAGAGCACCTCCGCAAAGGGCTCTGGCGCCGCAGCCGGCAGCTCAGGACCGGGCATCGCCGCGGCCGGGGTGGGCGATCAAAACGTCGAATCGACCTCCGGGGCGAACACTCAAGCACAACGACAACAAGACTACAAAGACTATCAAACGATATTTGCCGCTTCCGTCATATCCAACCCAGAGACCGGCATTATTTCGATCCGCGCGACGTCAAGACAACACGAAAAGGTTCAGGAATTCATCGATCGCATCACCGGTAGCGCTAGCCGCCAGGTACTAATCGAAGCGACGATCGTTGAGGTAGTATTGAGTGATGGTTACCAGCAAGGCATTGACTGGAAGACCACAGGAAACTCAGGGTTTTCCATGACAACCTTGCCAGCAACGACTTCGAATGTTCCCAGCGTGGTTACACCCTTCTTGCTAAGGTATCTCAACCCGGCGCTCACGCTAACCGCCAGCCTGAGCATGCTGCAGGCTTTCGGCACCGTCAAGGTTCTATCCAGCCCTAAATTGACGGTACTCAACAACCAATCAGCGACACTCAAGGTCTCGGAAGACATCGTTTACTTCAAAGTTGAACAGACGGTTGTCCCAGCGGGCCCAACAACCGGCGCCGCGTCTGCGACAACGACAACGCCTCAATCGGTTTCCGTCGGTTTTTTCATGAGCATTTTTGCTCAAATCAGCGAAACCGGCGTGATCACCCTTAATGTCCGCCCCTCGATTTCCAGCGTCTCGAAATATGTGACGGATCCAAATCCTGCCTTAACTGGCGTAACAAACCAGGTTCCTCAAATTCGTACCCGTGAAATGGAATCGGTGATGCGAATGGGCAGTGGCGAAATCGCCGTTCTCGGCGGTTTAATGGAAGACCGCCAGGACAACAAGACTGGGCGTTTTCCAATCATCGGCGAAGTTCCGGTGATCGGAGAGATATTTAACGTGCGCAATAACGCTTCTGCAAAAACCGAGCTCGTCGTCTTCATTCGCCCGACCGTCATCAAGGACTCTTCGGTTGAAGGGGATTTCAGCAATTTCAAAGACGCGCTTCCAAACAAGGATTTCTTTAAAACCGACTCGATTTACAAACCTTTCTATGGCCCAAATCTGGAGCCGCTCCGATGAGCCTGCTCATGGACGCGCTTAAGAAAGCTGAGGAGGCCAAGCGTCAGGCGGGCGACGCCAATACTGCCGCAACACCAACCGCCCCCGTGGAACTCACGCTTCAGCCGGTGGCTCCTGCGGCAACACCTCCCAGCCAATCTCTGCCTAACCTCTCGCAAAAGCACCTCGATTCAGTCGACGCAGATCTGGCCACCGTATCCACAGTAGCCCCTGCGCGGAAGCGTCAGCCAGCTCCAGCCCCCAAGCCCGCCACAGATAGCGCGGAAGCTGTCGAGCGCAGTGCAGCGCGGAACGTTTTTGCCGCCAAGCAACCGCCAAAATCGCGCGCCCCTCTTTGGCAGCTTCTTGGCGTTGCCAGCATCGCAGCGCTTGGCATAGGCGGCTATTTCTGGTGGCAATTTCAATCGATGTCCGGAGGGACCTTGGCAAGGCCCTCTGCCTCACCGCAAACGAACATCAGCTTGCCAAATCAGCAACCGCCAGCACCTCCCGTTCTCGCATTACCCGAGACTCGCAAACCAGAACCGGCGCTACTACCGCCCGTCTTCGAACCGGCAAAACCGCAAACAGCAGAGCCTACCCCTGCGCCACTGCCAGAGAAACGCGAGCGTCCAATCGCTCAGGCCGCCGCACCGCAGGCCGAACCAGACAGCCCGATCCGCATGAGCAGCAGTCGCCCTAAGCAAAATCCTACGCTCAACCGTGCCTATGAAGCCCTGCAGGCAGACAAGCTGACCGACGCGAAACGCGATTATGAACAAGTGCTACGCAGCGACATCAAAAACACCGATGCCCTGCTCGGCCTCGCCATCATCGCAGCACGCCAGGGGCAGGTCGACAATGCCACCGAACTTTACCTGCGCGTCCTTGAAGCCGACCCCAAGGACGTCAATGCCAAGGCCGGCCTGATCAACCTCAAGGGACAGAGTGACCCGGCGCTTTCGGAAAGCCGCCTGAAGACACTACTTGCCAGCCAACCGGAATCCTCGGCCTTGCACTTTGCACTCGGCAATCTTTACGCCAGCCAGATCCGCTGGAGCGACGCGCAACAGGCCTACTTTCGCGCGCATACGGCCGAGCCAGAGAACGCCGACTACCTGTTCAACCTGGCTGTCAGCCTTGACCATCTCCGCCAGAACAAGCTGGCTGCGCAGTATTACAGTTCAGCACTGACTGCTGCCGAAACACGCAGCGCCGCTTTCGACAGAAATCAGGTCAAGATTCGCCTCCTTGAACTACGGCCGTAATTCTGGCACGCTGTCATAGTCTTCCTTTGCGTTCGCTCACAATCACCCGATGAACGCCCCCGCTCCACACCACAGGCCGCTTGGCCAGATACTGATCGCCAAAGGCATCCTTAGCGAGGATCAGCTACGCATCGCTCTGCTCGAGCAGATGAAGTCGAACCAGCCGGTCGGCAAATTGCTGGTTTCGCTCGGCTTCGTTTCCGAAGCCACGTTGCGCGACGCCCTGTCCGAAAGTCTGGGCAAACAAAGTGTCGACCTATCAAACGCCATCATTGACCCATCCGCACTCAAAATGGTGCCGCGTGATCTAGCCAAACGCCACCACCTGCTGCCGCTTGACTACGACATTGAGACACGGCGTCTGACGGTGGCGCTAAGCGACATCAATGACCTTGTCGCACTCGACAAAGTACGTGCGCTGAGCGACGACGAAATCGAAATCGACACGCTGCTCGCCGGCGAAACCGAGGTCGACCGGGCGATTGACCAGTACTACGGCTACGAACTGTCAATCGACGGCATCCTGCACGAAATCGAAACCGGGGAAATCGACTTTCGCGGCCTGCAGTCATCCGCAGACGAATACAGCCAACCGGTTGTCCGCCTGATCGACTCGATTCTCACCGACGCGGTCAAGCGAGATTCGTCGGACATCCACTTCGAGCCGGAGGCCAGTTTTCTGCGCATCCGCTACCGTATCGACGGCATGCTGCGGCAGATCCGTTCGCTGCACAAATCCTATTGGCCTGCGATGGCAGTTCGCATCAAAGTGCTTTCCGGCATGAACATCGCCGAAACCCGCGCCCCGCAGGACGGCCGCATCTCACTCAACATGCGCGGCCGGCAAATCGATTTTCGCGTCTCGGTACAGCCAACGATTCATGGCGAGAACCTCGTTTTGCGCATTCTTGACCGGCAAAAAGGCATCGTTCCACTCGAGGGTCTCGGCCTTGCTGAAGAGCAACTCGACCAGCTCAAACTGATGATCGCCCGCCCGGAAGGCATCATTCTCGTCACCGGCCCGACCGGCAGTGGCAAAACAACCACGCTCTACTCGGTGCTGAACCACATCAACTCCGAGGGTGTGAATATCATGACCCTCGAAGACCCGGTGGAATACCCAATGGCGCTGGTTCGCCAGACATCAGTCGCCGAAGCCGCCAAACTCGACTTTGCCAATGGCATCCGCTCAATGATGCGCCAGGATCCTGACGTCATTCTTGTTGGCGAGGTGCGCGATGCCGACACCGCCGAAATGGCGCTGCGCGCCGCAATGACCGGCCACCAGGTCTACACAACGCTACACACCAACTCGGCTATTGGCGCCATCCCGCGCCTGCTCGACATCGGCGTGCTGGCCGACATCATGGCCGGCAACATCATCGGCATCATTGCCCAGCGCCTAGTGCGCAAGCTTTGCCTGCACTGCAAGACGCCTTATCAAGCCGAGGCGCACGAAGCCCGCCTGCTTGGCAGCCCGACCAACGGGCCGCGCGCCGTCATCTACCGCCCCTGCGGCTGTGAACGCTGCGACTTTCAGGGCTACCGCGGCCGCCTGGCTATTATGGAATTGCTGCGTATCAACGGCGACATGGACGAACTGATCGCCCGCCGCAGCACCATGCGTGAGATGCGCCACCTTGCTATCCAGCAAGGCTTTCGCACACTGGCAGATGATGGCTTGCGACGCGTACTCGACGGCTCCACTTCGATCGAGGAACTCGGCCGCGTCGTCGACCTGACCGACCGGATGTAGGGCTTCCGACCATGCCGCTCTACACCTACAAGGCGGTCAACCTCGACGGGCGCATGATTCTCGGCCGGATCGACGCGCTCAACGTCGTCGATCTGGAAATGCGCCTGCGACGCATGGAGCTTGACCTGGTCAACGGCGAACCGGTCAGTAACCGCGCACTGTTTGCCTCCGGTGGCGTACCACGCCGGGAGATCATCCACTTTTGCTTCCACCTCGAACAACTTGCGCGCGCCGGGGTCCCCATCCTTGAAGGCTTGTCCGACCTGCGCGACAGCCTTGAACATCCGCGTTTCCGTGAAGTGGTGGCCAGCCTGATCGAATCGATCGAGGGCGGCCAAACGCTGTCACAAGCGATGGAGGGCCAGAGCAAAGTCTTCAACAAGGTATTTGTCAGCCTGATCCGTGCCGGCGAAGCCACCGGCAACCTACCGGTCGTTCTGAACAGCCTGAGCGAATCACTGAAATGGGAAGACGAACTCGCTTCGCAAACCAAAAAAATCATCATGTACCCGGCGTTTGTCGGAACGATCGTGCTT
>JBIJCY010000237.1:0-4871 GCA_044344385.1 Rhodocyclaceae bacterium
TAGCAGCGAAACAAGATCACCGGTCGAACTGGCGAGCAATTGTCCATCAAGCGTAAACAAAGCCGCCGCTTGCACGCCTGTTTGTTCGCGCAAGCGGTTGAGCAAGGCCCGACGCTGCGGATCGGGATGATCGCCGAGCTCAATCGCCATGCTGCGCCCCTTGTCCGACAGGTCGCTGAGCAGGTAGTCCAGTGCGCTACGCCCAAGATTGAGGCCGGACTCCAGCGCCTTCTCGACCCGCACATCAAACCAGGTTTCGATGCTCTTGGTGACAAACTGCACCGACACAGAATAAACAAGCACGCCAGGCAATACCGCCATCAGGCCAAACATCAGCATCAATCGAAGCTTGAGACGAGAGCCAAAAACCTTGGCCTTGTGATCGCGCCAAAGGGCGCGCACTTGCCAGCCGACCAGTCCGAGCAGAGAGAGCGCAACAATCGCATTGAGGCCAAGCAGCCAAGGGTAATGACGGGCAAAAAGCGCTGTATTGGCGCTCGCCGAAGCCAGCAGAAAGAGCAGGATGGCGCCAAATGACGCGGCAGCAATAACGAGATACTTCATTTGCTCTCGGCCGCCGCCGTTTTTCCGTCACTCGGAACGAAGGTCCAGCGCATCCAGTCTGAAGCCAGATCCCAATCCCGATTGGCGATCGCCGTTACCTGAAAAGTCTTCGGCATCTGCGTCAGATCAAGACGCAGACGCAAGCCCGCAAGATAGGTGTCATCCACCTTGACTGCGGATTTTTCAAGAACGCTCCAGTTGCGCAGACGGGAAAGCATACGCAAGGTCTCACCCAGCGTCTCGAAGCTTTGATGCAAAGCGCCAGTAGACAGCCGGTATTGGCGCGTCAGCGCGTGATAGGAGAGACGGAAGGTCTGACTGCGGCTGACAACCTTTTCGTCAAGCCAATACCAGCGCGGACGGGTTAATTCAAACTCGGTCACGAAATAGAGAACGACGCCCTTACCAACGGCCTCTTCCAGGCGCGAATTGAATTCAAAACTGAAATCGGCACCGAGAATGTATGCATCTTCGTCAAGAACAAACTGCGGGTTACGAATCTCCACCTCGCCAGCCAGCGCGGCTAGCGAAGCGAGCAGCATGACAACGCTGCAAAAAAGTGATTTAAGGCGCTTTCCGCAGCAACGCATAGTAGAAACCATCGTGATCTTCGAGTGGCAGCAATTGCTCTGTTTGCAGTCGCTCGGCATCGGGCTGTCGTACGAGAAAAGCATCGATTTGTGCGCCGTTTTCCTCCGGGAAAACCGAGCAGGTCGCGTAGAGCAACTTACCGCCGGGTTTCAGCAAAGGCCACAGGGCATCAAGAATCGCCGTCTGTGTCTGTGCAAAACGCCGGATGTCGCCCTCACGGCGCAGCCACTTGATGTCCGGGTGACGACGCACAACACCGGAAGCGGAGCAGGGCACATCGGCCAAAATGGCGTCAAATAATCGCCCATCCCACCATTGATCCACTGCACCGCAATCGGCCACACGGACGCTGGCGCTCAGGTTCAAACGGTGCAGATTCTCTTCGATGCGTCGTGTGCGCCCGACGTCAATATCAAGCGCCAGCAATTCAAGGTCGGTACGCTCAAGCAGGTGAGCAGTTTTCCCGCCCGGCGCAGCGCAGGCATCGAGCACGTAAGCACCCGCAGCCGGGTCAAGTAACTCCGCAGCACGCTGGGCGCCAGCATCCTGTACAGACACAAAACCCTCGAAAAACCCGGGCAACGCGTCGACCGACACGGGCTTCTGCAATTGCAAACCACTGCAAGCAACCAATCGTGCCGGATGTCCGGCCGACTCAAGGCGTGCAAGATAATCGACTGATGTAATGCGACGCCGATTGACACGCAGTGTCATCGGCGGCTGACTGTTGCCCGCAGCGACGATGCGCTGCCAATCCTGCGGATAGGCACGCCGCAACCTGGCCAACCACCACTGCGGGTGTTGATGGAGCGCTTGATCGTCAGTGCCCACGGCGGCAAGCAAGGTTTCACGCTGACGCAGGAAATTGCGCAACACCCCATTGATCAGACCTTTGAAAACGCCGCCAGCCAACTCGCCGGCCGCGATAACAGCCTGATCAACCACCGTATGAACACCCTCCGGACGGGTTTCCAGTCGATAGAGTGCGGCCAGCAGAAGTGCATGCGTCTCTGGGTGCGTCAACGGCCTCTCGAGTAGTCGACCAAGAATGAACTCACCCCAGCCAAAGCGGCGTAACACGCCGTAGGCAATATCCTGTGCAGCGGCGCGTGCAGCGGGTGGCTCTTTGCTCAATGCCAACAAAGCCTCGGTCAGACTTTTTCCGTCACGTACCGCTGCTACGGCACGAGCTGCGAGCAGAAGACTCCAGCCGAGCGAATCGGCAGGCAGAGAAGAAACAGTCGGAAGCGAATGTTCAGCAGAAACAGCGCTGCTCACGGCGGCATTGCGCACACGGGAAAAACGCGGTCGTGAAGAGGAGGTAGAGGAGGGCAAGGCCAAGCTTCACTGTAGTCGTTGATAGGGTAAGTTTAGCATGACGATGATGGCAGGATCGGCGCCAGGCGGCGATAATGCACTCATGATTTCCGCATCTCTCAAACGTTACGCTTGGCTGTCGATTGGCGCAGCGCTGTCGACCATCGTTCTGAAGAGTATTGCCTGGTGGTTGACCGGTTCGGTAGGCCTGCTCTCCGACGCGCTTGAGTCACTGGTCAATCTGGCCGGCGCGGTGATGGCACTGGCCATGCTCACGGTTGCCGCACAACCTGAAGACGAAAATCATGCGTACGGGCATGGCAAAGCCGAATACTTTTCAAGCGGTTTCGAGGGACTCCTGATCCTGCTCGCAGCAGTCGCCATTGGCGTGGCAGCAATCGAACGACTGCTGCATCCGCAACCGATCGAACAACTGGGCATTGGTTTGATCGTCTCGGTTATTGCCTCGATCATCAATTTCGTTACCGCACGCATCCTGCTCGCCGCCGGCAAAGAACACCGCTCAATTACGCTGGAGGCCGACGCTCACCATCTGATGACCGATGTATGGACTTCAGCCGGCGTCATTGCCGGCGTCGGCGCCGTCGGTGTTACCGGTTGGCTGTGGCTCGACCCGGTGCTCGCACTGCTGGTTGCCGCCAATATTGTTTGGACCGGCTGGCGCTTGCTGCAGCGTTCCGCCGATGGCTTGATGGATGTGGCACTGCCGCCGGAACAGCATCACGCTGTCATCGAAATTCTCGACAGCTATCGACAACAAGGCATTGACTACCACGCGTTGCGCACCCGGCAAGCAGGGGCACGCAGCTTCGTCGAAGTGCATGTGCTGGTTCCCGGTGCGTGGACGGTACAGCGCGGGCATGAGTTGCTCGAAGAGCTGGAGGCCGCCATTCGCAGTGCGCTACCTCACACCTCCGTACTTACCCACCTGGAACCGCTCGAAGACCCGGCCTCGCACGACGATAACCGGCTTAATCACCAATGACTCACCGTTGGCTGCGAAAAGCAGCACTTGTCGTATTTACGGCACTCTCGCTATTGCCACACCCCGCTTGCGCATGGAATGCGGCCGGGCACCGCCTGAGCGCCTTGATCGCCTGGCAGCAACTGGACGAGACGACGCGTCAGCAAGTCAGTAGACTGCTTGCACATCACCCTGACCACGAACGCTGGTTAGCGCGTAGCAAAGATACGCCCGTCGAACTCGCGGCCTTCATCGAGGCGTCAACCTGGCCTGATGACATCAAGGGTGACAAACGTTTCTACAATGATGAAGACGAAGCCACCAAGCTCCTGCCCGGCTTTCCCGACATGGCGCGACATCGCCACTGGCATTATATTGACCGCCCGCTCGGCAGTTCATCGAAACATCACCACACAAAAGGCGAACTTGACCGCCGGCTTGACCTTCTGATTACTGCCGTAGGAGATACTCAACACAGCGATCAACAGCGTGCATATGCACTGCCATGGCTGATCCATCTCATTGCCGATGCACACCAGCCGCTACACACGGTAAGCCGTTACGACACTGCCGGACGGGGAGACGAGGGCGGCAATCTACTGACGATCAAAAACCTGTTCCATCCTCGCTTGTCGTCGATGAGCCTGCACTCCTACTGGGACGACCTGCCCGGCCCGCCCTGGTTGCGCGGCCGCTATCTGGAGCGCGCCTCAGCCACGCTGACCGCAAAACATCCACCGCCACCCCCGGCTGGTGGAAGCAAACACTGGATCGATGAGAGTTGGCAGATCGCGCACGATAGCGCCTATCCGCAAAGCGACGAAGTGGAACCGACACTTAGTGCAGAGTTTCATGAAACCGCGCAGGCAATCGCCAGAAAACGCATCGCTGAGGCCGGCTATCGACTCGCTGAACTACTGCAGAAACTATTTGGACGATACTGAACGTGGAAATGGTTTCACGTGGAACCATCTCTCTTGCCTCTGGGTAAGTACGCGTTATGTCGAATTTTTATTAAGGGCCGGAAAAATCAAGTGCCGAATGGCGTAAACCGCCCCCCGGGCAGCACGGGTGTTCCTGCGAGAAACTCCTTCACCGGCAGACGCCTGCCACCCGCTTTCTGCAATTCGGTCAGGCGCAGCGCACCCTCGCCGCAAGCGACTACAATTCCGCTCTTGTCAACGGAAAGAATAACGCCCGGCTCTCCTCGCGCATCCGTCACGTCAGCACACCATAGCTTGAGCACGTTCCCGTTCAAGACAGAGAAAGCACCCGGAAACGGATTGAAGGCCCGAATACGCCTAATCAATTCACTGGCCGACTGACGCCAATCAAGCGCAGCCTCGGCTTTCTCGATCTTTGCCGCATACGTCACGCCAGCTTCCGGCTGTGGATGAGTCGGCAAAGGCATGCT
>JBIJCY010000236.1:0-4871 GCA_044344385.1 Rhodocyclaceae bacterium
CACGATAAATTCCGACAGATGAAAGGTGCCTTCGAGGCTTCGCTGGCCGGTATTCGCCTGTGCCGTGATCTTGGGCTGAAAATCGGTGTGCGTTTCACCATGACGCAGGACAACGCGCACGATCTGCCGGAGTTGCTCAAACTGGTGGAAGACGAAGGTATTGACCGCTTTTATTTTTCGCACCTCAACTATGCCGGGCGTGGCAACAAGAACCGCAAGGACGACGCGCAGCACAAGCTGACGCGCTGGGCGATGGACCTGCTCTTCGATACCTGCTGGGAGTATCAGCAGCGAGGCCTGCACAAGGAATTCACGACCGGCAACAACGATGCCGACGGCGTCTATTTCCTTTACTGGGTACGCAAAAACTTCCCCGAAAAAGCCGAGCACGTACAGGCCAAGCTGCGCCAGTGGGGCGGCAATTCTTCGGGAATCAACGTTGCGAACATCGATAACCTCGGTAACGTGCACCCCGACACCATGTGGTGGCATCACACGCTGGGCAACATTCGGCAACGCAATTTCTCGGATATCTGGATGGATACCTCCGACCCGCTGCTGGCCGGTTTGAAACAGTATCCACGCACGGTATCCGGGCGCTGCGGCGAGTGCATTCATTTCGACATTTGCAACGGCAATACGCGCGTTCGTGCTCAACAGATGACCGGTGATGCGTGGGCCGAAGATCCGGGCTGTTATCTCGATGACGAGGAAATCGGTGTTGCGCCGGGTGGCGAACGCCTGACCGTTACGCCTTACGTTAAATTGCGGAGAGTCTGATGAACTGGCGTCTGTGGCTGTTTGCCTTCTGTCTTGCCGGCGTGCTGACGCGGGCCGGGGCGGCCGATGTGAACGAGTTGTACAAACAACACTGTGTGGTTTGCCATGGCGAGGGCCGGCTCGGCGGCGTTGGCCCGGCGCTCTTGCCGGAAAATCTGGAGCGCCTGCGCAAGCCGGAAGCGCTCAAGGTGATTCTTGAAGGGCGTGTGGCGACGCAGATGCTTGGCTTTGGCGACAAGCTGAAAACCGAGGAGGCACAGCAACTCGCCGACTGGATCTATACGAAGGTGGTGCCGGCACCGGTCTGGGCGGAGACGGAAATCCGCGCTTCGCATATTGTCGATGCGCTGGCTGAAAGCTGGCCGGATAAACCCGGTCCTGGTCTGCAGGGCGCTGATCCGCTCAATCTGTTTATCGTCGTCGAGACCGGCGATCATCACGTTTCAGTGCTTGATGGCGACAAGCTTGAGCGTCTGCACCGTTTCCCCAGTCGTTATGCGCTGCACGGTGGACCGAAGTTTTCGCCGGACGGGCGCTTCGTCTACTTTGCCTCGCGTGATGGCTGGGTCACAAAATACGACATATACAACCTCAAGGTCGTCGCCGAAATCCGCGCCGGGCTGAATACGCGCAATGCGGCGGTGTCGGGTGACGGCAAGTGGGTGATGGTGGCGAATTATTTGCCGCACAGCTTGGTGTTGCTCGATGCGAAGGACCTCAGTCTGGTGAAGATCCTGCCGACCGTGAATGCCAAGGGCGACAAGACGTCGCGCGTTTCGGCGGTCTATGATGCCGCGCCGCGCAAGAGCTTTGTTGCCGCACTGAAGGATGTTCCGGAAGCCTGGGAAATCAGCTACGACCCTGATGCTGAGCCGATCGCCGAGGGGTTGGTCCACGATTTTCAGTACAAGGAAGGTGATTTCAAACCGGGCCTGTTCTACCCTCGTCGTACCTTGTTGAAGGATTTCCTCGACGATTTTTTCTTCACGCAAAACTACGCTTTCATTCTCGGCTCATCGCGCTCGGCCACCAAGGGGCAGGTCATTTTCCTGGATGGGCGCAAGAAAATTGCTGATCTGGACATGCCGGGAATGCCGCACCTCGGCTCGGGTATTACCTGGCAGTGGAAAGATCCGAAAGATCCAAAAAGCAAGACACGCACGGTGATGGCTTCGCCCAATCTTAACGAAGGCCTGATTACCGTCATCGACCTCGATACTTTTGAAAACATCAAGCAGATCAAAACGCGGGGGCCGGGCTTCTTTATGCGCAGTCATGAGAACAGCCGCTATGCCTTTACCGATTCGATGATGAGCAAGGAGTACAAAAACCACCTGCAGGTGATCGACAAGCAGACGCTGGAAGTTGTGCATGAATTCAAGGCCGAGCCAGGGCAAACGCTGGCGCACGTCGAATTCACCCGCGACGGCCGCTATGCACTGGCCAGCCTGTGGGAGATGGATGGCGCGCTGGTGGTCATTGATACCAAAACACTCAAGGAAGTGAAGCGCATCCCGGCGAAGAAGCCCGTTGGCAAATACAACGTCTGGAACAAGATCACGCGCTCCGAAGGTACGTCGCATTAAGCGCTACCGCTGATGGCGCGCATTGTTCTGCTCAACAAGCCTTACGGTTTCCTTAGCCAGTTTACGCCGGAAGGGCGCTGGCGCGGGCTGGCTGATTTGCTGACCCTGCCCGGCGTGTATGTGGCCGGCCGGCTCGATGCCGACAGTGAAGGCCTGCTACTGCTCACCGATGATGGTGGGTTGCAGGCGAAGATTGCCGAGCCGCGTCATAAGTTGCCGAAGACCTACTGGGTGCAGGTCGAAGGCGAGCCGACCGACGAGGCGCTCGAACAGTTGCGACGTGGTGTGCGCTATGCCGATTTTACGACCCGGCCGGCCAGTGTCCGGCGTATGGAGGTGAGCGAGGTTGCAGGCCTGTGGCCGCGCGATCCACCAATTCGATTTCGTAAATCGCTGCCGACATCGTGGGTCGAAATCCGTATCTCCGAAGGAAAAAATCGTCAGATAAGACGAATGACGGCGCACGTGGGCTATCCAACCCTGCGTCTGATTCGCTATGCTATCGGCTCGGCAACGGTTGGCGGCCTCGCTCCCGGCGCGTCGCGTGTATTGACGGGGTGTTACGCCGACCTGGCGCCGGATGCGATAGAAGAAAAACCCGTTGCACAACGAGACAAAAGGAATCGAAGATGAAAAAGCTTTTGCTACTGCTCACCGCCGCTGCCTTTTCCTTGAGTACCTTGACTGCTGCGGCGGCGATTCCGAAAGCCGCCGAGAACGAAGCAGCGCAGGTAACCTCCGGTGCCGATGCACCAAAGCCGAAGAAAGACAAGGCACGGCACGCCAATCCGACGGAAAAAAAGTCGGCGAAGAAAACCAGTAAATCAAGCAAGCAAAAAGCGGCGCCGAAGCGTTGATTATTCGGTTGGCGGTTAGAGAATATGGAGTAGCTGATGCATCGTTTGATTCAACCATTTCTGGTGTTGGCTGCGCTGATTGCGGCCGGGCAGGCCGTGGCCGACATGCCGCGCATGGAATTGACAGCGGGCTTCCATCGCATCGATGCCGAAGTGGCGGCTGATCAAAACAATCGTATGCAAGGCTTGATGCAGCGTCGTGCGATGGGGCCGAATCAGGGCATGCTTTTCGTCTTTCCGCAGGCAGAGCGTCACTGCATGTGGATGCGCAATACCTTCCTGCCGCTATCCGTCGCCTTCCTCGATGAAGAAGGCCGCATCCTGAATATCGAAAACATGCAACCGCAGACCGAGGACAACCACTGCGCTGCCGGCGCAGCCCGCTTCGCGCTGGAAATGAATATCGGCTGGTTTGCCGGCAAAGGGCTGAAAGCCGGTGCGCGCATCGGTGGCATCGAGCGCGCGCCGCGTCCGCAATAAGGCCGCGTGATTTCCTGCATGAGCATTTTCTCCAGAGGAAGCGTATGGCGTGCCACGCTGTCGCATAGCGCCGACAACCGTCCCTATCTTCCCTGGTTGCGTGATAGCGGATCGCTGACGACGCGAATTCAGGCGAAAGGGCGGTTTGCCGTGCGTTTGTTGCGTCAGGAGATGGCGCTGCCAACGCGAGACGAGGCATCGATGCTCGGTATCAATGCCCGAACCTTGGCCTGGGTGCGTGAAGTAGCGCTGCTCTGTGACGGTGAAGTGGTCGCTTTTGCCCACACCGTGCTGCCTTGCCGTCCACGCGGCCCGCTGACACGCTGGCTGGCGCGTCTGGGCAGTCGCTCACTCGGTTCGTTGCTGTTCTCGCACGCCGGCTTTTCTCGCGGCGAGATCAATTGCAAGCGTCTGGATCGGCGCCACCCCTTGTTCCAGTCGGCCATCAAGGCCATCGGAGGGCAGCCGGAATGCCTTCGGGCGCGCCGTTCGCTTTTTCGCTTCGGGCAGCAGTCGGTTCTGGTTACTGAGGTCTATTCGGCCGCTTTGTGTGGCGCAAAAATACGTTAGCATTGCTGGTGTGGCCGGACTGAACGTTTCAGTCCGGCCATCTGAGGGCATTCGAGCGCTGAAGCTATCGGGCCGTTCAAGATTGTAAGCAGCCTTTGTTTTTTCTAAAACCACGATCAGGTACATGCTAAAAACATTTCTCGCATCTTCGTTCACGAACGTCGATCTGCTGGGAAAGGCCATCTACAGGTAGCGTTATTCGCAAAACTACTAGTGTTGAACACAACCACAGTAGTTTGTCCCGATTACGTGGCCTAGAGGGGCATTCCGCGATGGCGACTGCCGCTCAATGCCCCTGTGCGATATTGAGCTTCCACCCGGTGTGGCTTGCTGCACCCCCGTCCGTCGGACCATAGGAATGTATGTGGGGAACCTTGCCCGGTTTAATAAATAAGCAAATTATAATATTCTGTTTATACTGACAAGTAATTCCCCACTTACTACGACAGCGAAAAATGGAAATACCCCTTCCCAGAATTCGTTTCCCGACCCAAGCACGGCAAACCGAAATTGTGACAGCCGTTCTCGCCCTTGCAGCGCAGCGCAGTCCAGCCCTGATCACGACAGGTGATATCGCCAAGGCATTGGGGGTAACGCA
>JBIJCY010000027.1:0-16251 GCA_044344385.1 Rhodocyclaceae bacterium
CAGCCGGCCGCGTCAGCCCGGTGAGAAAGACGGCCCGCAGGAAGTGCATCTCGTGCTGCTCGACAACGGCCGCACACAGGCCTACAACGACGAACAGATGCGCTCGACGCTGCAGTGCATCCGCTGCGGCGCGTGCATGAACCACTGCCCGGTCTATACGCGCGTCGGCGGTCATGCCTACGGCACCACCTACCCCGGCCCAATCGGCGAAATCATCTCGCCGCACATGATGGGCCTGGCCGCAACGCACGCATTGCCGACCGCCTCCAGCCTCTGTGGTGCCTGCAGCGAAGTCTGCCCGGTGAAGATCCCGATCCCCGACCTGCTCATTCGCCTGCGCGGCGAGGCCTCGCATGACGCTCGTCCCGGCCATGCGCCACTGGTCGGTCAGGGTGCGGCAAAAAGCACGCTGATGGCATTCATCTGGGCTGGATGGGCCGCACTCTATACGCGCCCTGCGCTCTATCGCGCTTTCGGCTGGCTGGCCACACGCTTCCGTTTTCTGACACCGCCGATGCAATCGGGCTGGACAGTCAGCCGCACGCCGCTCAAACCCGCAGCGCGCTCCTTGCGTGACCTGTTGGCCGAGCGCCGGAAATAACCATGACGATGATCGACCCGACACTCATTCGCACCGCTTTTTTTGTATCCGATGGCACCGGCATCACCGCCGAAACGCTTGGCCACAGCCTGCTCACCCAGTTTGAAGGGGTGAGAATACGGCAGGTGCGCATGCCTTTCATCAACTCGGCGGAAAAGGCGCGTGAATGTGTGGCGCGGATTTCGAAAGCGGCACGCGATGACGGCGTACGGCCGATCATTTTCACCACGCTCGTCGAACCCGATCTGAACACGATCCTCAGGCAGACCGACGCACTCTGCCTGTCCTTTTTTGAGACCTTCATCGGGCCGCTGGAAACCGAGCTGGCCGTCAAATCCACGCACACCATCGGACGTTCGCACAGTTCGACCGACAGTAACTCCTATAAAGATCGCATGGAGGCCATCAACTACACGCTGGGCCACGATGATGGCATTACCATTCAGGGGCTGGAAGAGGCCGACGTGATCCTGGTCGGTGTGTCGCGTTGCGGCAAAACGCCGACCAGCCTCTATCTGGCCATGCAGTTTGGTCTGAAGGCAGCCAACTACCCGCTGATCCCCGAGGACTTTGATCGCCGCGCGCTGCCGGAAGGGCTGGATAAACACCGCGCCAAACTTTTCGGCTTGACCATCCAGCCTGAACGTTTGCAGGTGATACGCAACGAGCGGCGGCCGAACAGCCGTTATGCGGCAATTGAAAACTGCAAACAGGAAGTCGCCGACGCGGAAAAAATGATGCGCAAGGAAGGTATTCGCTGGCTTGATTCGTCGACCAAATCAATCGAGGAAATCTCGACAACGATCCTTCAGGAAATCAAGCTTGAGCGTAACTGCTTCTGATCAGGCAGCGGCAGCGCCGGATAAACGCCATGTTGTACCGGTGCGGCATGCCCTGCAACCCGCGCGGGATGGCGATCTACGCCATGAACTGCCGGAGAACAATTGGGGTCAGCTTCGCATAAACTTTTAGCAAGGCAGCGATGCGAAGCTGAAACCAAACGTTTTTTTATTTTCCGCCAACCTTTCCGCCAAGTTCGTACGACGTGCTTCGCCCGCCCGAAGCAGATTTTGCCAACACGCCGAGTGCAAGCAGTTCGTTGATATCGCGCAACGCCGTGTCCGGTGAGCATTTGGCAATGGCGGCCCATTTGCTGCTGGTGAGTTTGCCGTCGAATCCGTCAAGCAAGCGGTTGAGCAACTTGATCTGGCGCTCGTTCAAGGGGGTTGCGGCCCACTGCTGCCAGAATTGCTTTTTCACAAGGACGGCGTCCAGCGTGCGCTGTGCCGAATCGATGGCGCGACAGAGGGTTTCCAGAAACCAGTGGAGCCAACCCGTGACGTCAACGCTGCCTTTTTGGGTGCGCTCCAGAACGTCGTAGTACGCCTGCCGTTCGCGCTGGATTTGCGCCGACAGGCTGTAAAAGCGCTGCGGGCTGCCATCGGCCCGCGCCAGCAACAGATCACCGATGGCGCGCGCGATGCGGCCGTTGCCGTCATCGAAGGGATGCACGGTTACGAACCATAGGTGCGCAAGCGCAGCCTTCAGCACCGGATGATGCCGGGTATCGCCATTGACCCATTCGAGAAAACGAGAAATTTCGAGAGCCAAACGGTCGGCAGACGGTGCTTCGAAATGAATCCGCTGCCGCCCGATGGGGCCGGATACAACCCGCATCGGGCCGTTGACATCATCGCGATAGGCGCCGACACGAATCCGGACAAATCCGCTGTCGCCGGTCGGAAAAAGCCCCGCATGCCAGCGCAGGAGCCGGTCTTGCGTCAAATCCGCCACACAGCAGGTGGTGGCATCGAGCACCATGTCGACCACGCCTTCGGCATGACGATCGACGGGGGCCAGTGCGCCGATATCTATGCCCATACGACGGGCGATTGAGGAGCGAACGGTCTCGGCGGCAAGGTTTTCGCCTTCGATTTCACTGGTTCCGAGCACGTCCTCGGTTAATACGACGAGGTTCGCCTGATCGCGCAAGGCCATGCCAACGCCGGAAAGCTGGCCAACAAGGTGGCCTTGGGCGCGGCAAACTCTGCTCAGCGGCTCTGTCAACGCGGCGAGATCGTAGCGCCAGTTTGGCCAGTCGGCGGATTGCCAGATGTAGATTGATTCGCGGGGTGTCATGCGAAGAGTTTGGCGCTTATTCTCCGCAAAGGCAAGTTATTCGACGCAACAAATGCGGAGAATAACCTGTGGATTCGCCGCATATTTTGCGCTGCAGGCAAAACAGACTGGCCGCGCGACGAGAATGACGATCCCGCCAGCCCGCAACACATGCCCACTCAGGCCGCTTCTGATCAGGCCGCTATAAGCGCTGGCGTACCGTTTCAAACAGGCAAACCGCAGCGGCCGCAGCAGCGTTCAGCGACTCGGTATTACCCGGCATGGGAATGCGTACCTGCAGTCGCGCTGCCGCACTCACTTCGGGCCTGACGCCCTGCCCTTCATTGCCGAACACCCAGGCCAACGGCCCCTTGAGATCAGCCGAATAAAGCGAACCGGGTGCGTCCAGTGCAGTCACCACGCCTTGCCCACGGTAGCCGCAGAGAAAGGCCTGCAAGTCGCAGCTTTCATGGATGTCGACCTGAAAATGCGCGCCCATGGCGGCACGCAGGGTTTTTGGCGACCAGGCCTGCGCGCAGTCGGCGGAAAGCAGGATCTGTTTGAAGCCGGCGGCGGCCGCACTACGCAGGATTGAACCGACATTGCCGGGGTCCTGAACACCGTCGAGCAATACCGCGTCGATTTCCTGATTCAGGCCGTGCGCCGGCCGGGGCTGGGCGACGATAGCCATGATGCCGCTTGGCGTCTCGACGGTCGCCAGATCGTCGAACAGTGCATCGGACAGAACAGTGATCGTTTTTCCGGCTTTGCCACTTTCCAGGTAGCGGGAAATCTCCCGCCGCAGCGCGCCGCTTTCGCTGACCAGCACTTCAACCGGCTGGCCGCAATGCGCAATGTAGGCCTCGATCAGGTGCATGCCGTCGAGTATCGTTTGCCCGCTCTTGCGGCGCTCGCGACCACTCTGGCAAAGCTTTTTCAGCGCCTTGAAGTGCGGGTTATCGCGCGAAGCAATGTGTTTCACAGGAGCAGAAGCTGCGCGACCGGCGCGTAACTGCGCCGATGGATGGGCGTCACGCCATGCTCATGCAGCGCCTTGAGGTGCGCTGCGGTCGGGTAGCCCATGTGGCGGTCAAAGCCGTACTCGGGATAGGTAGCGTGCAGTTCCAGCATGCCCGCATCACGCACGGTCTTGGCGAGGATGGAAGCAGCAGCAATTGAAGCCACCTTGCCGTCCCCACCGATAATTGCCTCGGATGTGCACGCCAGCGTCGGGCAGCGATTGCCATCAACCAGAGCATGGCTTGGCCGTATGCCGAGACCCTCGACAGCGCGCTGCATGGCAAGCAGACTGGCTTGCAGGATGTTGATACGGTCGATCTCTTCGACACTGGCTTCAGCCACCGCCCAGGCAAGTGCTTTGGCGCGGATTTCCACGGCAAGCAGTTCACGCCGTTTGGCCGAAAGCTTCTTGGAGTCGTTCAGCCCGGCAATGGGATTGGCCGGATCAAGGATCACAGCAGCGGCCACGACCGGCCCGGCCAGCGGCCCGCGCCCCGCTTCGTCAATACCGCAAACCAGCCCTTCAGGCTGCTGCAGCAAGGGCATCGTTGAGCACCGGTGGTGGCAGACAATCGAGAATCGCGGCGGCGGCCTTCTCTGCGGTGTTCTGCCTGAGTTGCAGATGAATGTCGCGGAAAACTTCGCTGATGCGCGCGCAGCTGGCTTTGTCAGCGTAAAGATTGAGCAGTGCCTGTGAGAGGTTTTGCGGCGTTGCGTCGTCCTGAATAAACTCCGGAACGACGAACTTGCCGGCCAGGATGTTGGGCAGCCCGACGTAGGGCAAATAACCCATGCGCCGCATCATGCGGTAGGAAAAAGGTGCCATCTTGTAGGCGATGGCCATCGGCCGCTTGAGCAATGCGGCTTCGAGCGTTGCCGTGCCACTGGCGACGAGTACGGCATCGGCCGCCATCATCGCTTCATGCGCGTGGCCAAACAGCATGCGGATCGGTAATTCACGGGCGTTGCAGCGATAAAGCGCCGTCTCGAAGAGCAGACGGGTTTCACGTGTTGCCAGCGGCACCAGAAAGAGCGCATTGGGCAACTGCCGGTTGATTTCACGTGCCGTTTCGATGAACAGGTCGGCCATGTACTGCAACTCGGACTGCCGGCTTCCTGGAAGGAGCGCAAAAATCGGCTGCTGTGGTGATAACTCAAGCACCTCCCGCGCGCCAACACGGCCATCTTCGACGGGCAGCATGTCGGCCAACGGGTGGCCGACGTAGGTCACCGGAATACCCTGCTTCTCGTAAAGCGGCGGCTCGAACGGAAAGAGCGCCAGCACACGCGACACTGCAGCGCCGATCTTGTGGATACGCTCACCCCGCCACGCCCAGATCGATGGGCTGACGTAATGGATGCTCGGTATGCCGCGTTGTTTGAGGTTTTTTTCCAGTGCCAGATTGAAATCCGGCGCATCCACCGCGATGAACACATCGGGCGGATCGGCCAGCAGACGGCGCTGGAGATTGTTGCGGATACCAGAAATCTCGCGATAGTGCTTAAGCACCTCGACATAGCCGCGTACTGCGAGCTTTTCGAGGGGATACCAGGCGTCGAAGCCCTGGCCGATCATTTTCGGGCCGCCAATTCCGTAAAAAACGGCGTTCGGCAACTTTTCCTTGAGCGCGCCAATCAGATGACTGGCCAGCAGATCGCCCGAAGCCTCACCGGCCACCATGGCGATGCGAACCACACCCTTCGCCACCCCTGCCGTCATCGAATAATGCCGCGCTTGGAAACCGCCAGAAAATCGAGAATCGGCTGGATTTCAGGATGTGCTTTGACCTCTTCTTCGAGCTTGGCGCGTGCTTCGTCGAGCATCAGACCCGACTTGTATAGCGTGCGATAGGCGCGTTTCAAGGCCATCAGGGCATCCGGCGAGAAACCGCGACGCTTCAGGCCTTCAGCGTTGATGCCAAAAGGGCTTGCGGTGTTGCCGGCGGCCATCACGAAGGGTGGAATATCCTGCAATACCACCGTTCCGACAGCCGTCATGCTGTGTGCGCCAACGCGGCAGAATTGATGTACGCCGGTATAGCCACCGAGCACTGCCCAGTCGTCGACGTGGACATGGCCCGCCAGTTGCGCGTTGTTGGCAAAGGTCGTGCGGTTGCCGACCTGACAGTCGTGCGCAATATGCACGTAGGCCATGATCCAGTTGTCGTCGCCGAGGCGCGTCACGCCAACGTCCTGCGCCGTGCCGAGGTTGAAGGTACAGAACTCGCGAATGGTGTTACGGTCGCCGATTTCAAGACGTGTCGGCTCGCCTGCGTATTTTTTGTCTTGCGGCACTTCGCCGATCGAGCAGAACTGAAAAATTCGGTTGTCGCAGCCGATACGCGTATGCCCGGAAATCACGACATGCGGACCGATCGTCGTATTTTCGCCGACTTCGACATGTTCGCCGATGATCGAATACGGCCCGACGGAAACGCCGGCACCGAGTTTGGCGCCGGAATGAATGATTGCGGTGGAATGAATCATACGATTGCCTTTATCAGGCGACGTCGCGCTTGGCGCACATCAGTTCGGCCTCAGCCACAATTTCCCCGTCCACGCGGGCTTCGGCCTTGTATTTCCATATACCGCGCATCTGCCGCTTGATCTCGACATGCAAATGGAGCTGGTCGCCGGCCGTTACCGGTTTTTTAAAACGTGCACCGTCGATTCCAACGAAATAAAAAACGGAATTGGCATCTGGCTTTGAACCCATCGTCTTGAACGAGAGAATACCTGCCGCCTGCGCCAGCGCTTCCATGATCAACACGCCCGGCATCACCGGATGGTGCGGGAAATGACCGACGAAAAACGGTTCGTTGATCGTCACGTTCTTGTAGGCATGGATGGATTTGCCGACTTCAAAGTCGACGACACGGTCGACGAGAAGGAATGGATAGCGATGCGGCAAATGCGCAATTATTTCGTTAATATCCATTGAATTCAAGATGTTTTCTCCGTTTTCTCTAGTATTTTCTCAAGTTCAGCGACGCGCTCGGCAAGCTTCGCCAAACGTTTTATCTGTGCCGCGTTCTGCAACCACGCATCGTGCGCTTCAAGCGGGTAGATGCTGGTGTATTGGCCCGGCTTGCGCAGGCTCTTTGTGACCATTGAGCCTGCAGAAATATGCACGTCGTCAGCAAGATCAAGGTGACCAATGATCATTCCCGCACCACCCACCGTACATCTCCGGCCGATTTTTGTACTTCCGGCTATCCCGACGCAGCCAGCCAGTGCCGAGTGATCGCCGATGGTTACGTTGTGCGCGATCTGAATCTGATTGTCGATTTTTACACCATCACCAATAATCGTATCGTCGAGCGCGCCACGATCAATCGAGGTATTCGCACCAATCTCGACGTCATCGCCGATGACAACGCGACCGATCTGGGGAATCTTTATCCAGTGCTCACCTTCCTTGGCAAAACCGAAACCATCACCGCCAATTATGGCACCCGCCTGTATAACGGCACGCTTTCCAATAATGCAATCGCGATAAATAACGACATTCGGATAAAGCAAAGAGCCTTCACCAACAAAAACTCCGTCGCCAATGACACAGCCCGGATAAACGGTGACGTTTTCGCCGAAACTGGCGCCCTCGCCCACAACGACGTTTTCACCAATACTGACCGATTCGGGAAGTTCCGAATGCACTACTGCGGTCGGATGAATGCCAGGCGTCCTTTGCGGCGACGGGTTAAAGAGTGCAACAACCCGGGCGTAATAAGCGTAGGAGTTCGCATGGACGATACGCGGCAAAGACGTGTCTGCAGCAAACTGCGGCGGAACAATGACAGCCGTGGCGTCAGTTGTCTGCAACTGTTGCCGGTATTTTGGATTGGCCAAAAAAGCAATCTGTCCAGCCCTTGCTGCAGCCAGTGTGCCGACCTGCGACACGACAACCGAGCCATCGCCTTGCAGCACACCGCCAAGGCGGGCGACGATTTCGTCTAAGCGCAGACCGCCTTGCACATAGACCTCTTTACTTGGTGTCTTTGCTCTCGGAGAGCGCCTTGATGACCTTCTCGGTAACGTCGAGTTTCGGGTTGACCCAGACGACGTCCTGAACAATCAGATCGAATTTTTCGGCTTCGGCGAGTTGCTTGATTGCCTTGTTGGCTTTTTCGATGATTGCCGCATTCTCTTCGTTCTGACGCAGATTCAGATCTTCGCGGAATTCACGCTGCTTACGCTGAAATTCACGTGACAACTCGTTGAGATCTTTCTCTTTCGTACGGCGCTCTGTTTCAGCCATCGTCACGGCGTTTTTCTCAAGCCCTTCCTGCATCGACTGCAGTTGCTTGGCCATACGCTGCAATTCCTGATCGCGCTTGGAAAATTCCGTTTCAATCTTCTTCGCCGCTTTTACAGCCGCCGGTGCATCGCGGAAAATACGTTGCGTATTGACGTAACCAATCTTCAACTCTGTCGCCGACGCGTATGACGCTGGCAGCGAGGCCATCAACGCAACCAGCAACGTGGCAATTTTCTTGTTCAAGCTATTTCTCCTGGATTAAAAGGTCTGTCCCATCTGGAACTGGAAGCGCTGAAGTTTATCACCACGCTGGTCATTAAGTGGCTGGGCAACACTGAATTTCAAAGGGCCCATCGGCGAACTCCAGGCGGCGGCAAGACCTACTGACGTGCGTATCGGACCTCCATCACTTGTTGTAAAACCAGCCGTTGTAGAACCGCTATCGCCCCCGTACACCTGCCCGGCATCAAAGAACGGACCGAGGCGTACCGACTTGTCCAATCCAAATCCATACAAGGGCATCAACACTTCCGCATTGAACACAAAACGGCGCGTACCACCGAGTCGTGTGACATCACCATTGCTTGAGTTTAATTCTGTCGGGCCAAGACTGGCCGTATCGTAACCACGGACCGACCCTGTACCGCCGGCATAAAAATTCTTGTAGAAAGGCAACTCCTGCCCCGACAAGCCACCGGCGAAACCAGCTTCACCGTTGAGCATCAAAATCATATCGCGGGTAATCGGGAAATAGCGCTGATATTGATAAGAGGCCCGGTAAAATTTCAAGTCACCACCAGGAATCGCGACTTCAAGTGATGCGCGTTGAAACACACCGCGTGTCGGGTAAATGATGCTGTCTTTGGTGTCGCTGGCCCAGCTAACGGTCGCCGGCAGGGAGGTGTTCGAATCCCCGAATTTGTTTTCAAAATCCTTGTAACGCTGAGGTGTATTGGGGTCGGCCTGGTCGATAGTAATGCTTGTATAGTCAAACGCCAAACCAACGCCAAGCGTTTCCTTTTCTGCAAGCGGAAAGGAAAAACGGACACCACCGCCTGTCGATTCTGTCTTGTATTCATAACCCAGCGAAGTCGGATTCAAGGTGCGATGATAAGCGTCAAAACCCTGGCTGATCCCATCAACCGTAAAATACGGATTGGTGTAGTTGATACCAAGCGTACGGTTCAGCTTGCCGGTATTGACCTGCAGCGCCAGAAATTTTCCGCTGCCAAACAGGTTCGCCTGCGAGATAGAGCCAGATAGAATCACCTTCTCCGAACTGGAGTAGCCGGCGCCTACCGAGATATTGCCTGTCGATTTTTCAGTAACGTTGACGTTCACATCCACCTGATCGGTCGTTCCCGGAACGGGCGGGGTTTCGACGTTAACTTCGCCAAAATAGTTCGTCTTGTCGATCCGCTGGCGCGAGAGCGTTACTTTATCAGCGTCATACCAGGCGCCTTCCATCTGGCGCATTTCCTGACGAATCACTTCGTCACGCGTCTTTGAATTGCCGGTGATATTGATCCGCCGCACATAAGCGCGCTTGCCAGGGTCGACAAAAATGGTAAATGCAACCTGACGCTTCTCCTTGTCGAGCTCTGGCGCCGCATTGACGTTGGCAAAAGCGTAACCCTGCGCACCCAACCTGTCGCTGATTGCCTTGGTGCTCTCGTTCAGCTTTTCGCGAGAAAAAACATCTCCCGGCTTTACCTGCACGGACTTCTTGAACTCCGCTTCAGTCAAAAGGAGATCGCCCGCAAGCTTGACCGATGAAACAACATAACGCTCACCTTCGGTAATACTCACGGTGATGTAGATTTCCTTCTTGTCCGTGCTGATCGAAACCTGTGTGGATTCGATGTTGAATTCCAGGTAGCCACGATCCAGATAGTACGAGCGCAACTTCTCCAGATCGGCGGCCAGTTTTTGCTTCGAGTACTGATCGTTTTTGGTGTACCAGCTGATCCAGTTGGGCGTTTGCAACTGAAACACAGACTGGAGATCCTTTTCCTTGAAGGCTTGTGCGCCAACAATGTTGATCTGCTTGATTTGAGCGGCGTCACCTTCGTCAACATTGAAGTTGATTGACACCCGGTTGCGCTCAAGTGGCGTGATCGTCGTGGTAATCGTCACACCATACTTGCCACGTGACAGATATTGGCGCTTCAACTCCTGCTCGGCTCTTTCCAGCGTCGATCGGTCAAAACTGCGCGATTCGGCAATGCCGATATCCTTCAAACCTTTTTTGAGTTGATCCTTGTCGAACTCCTTGAGGCCGACAAAATCAATCTGTGCAATAGCGGGGCGTTCTTCCAGTGCGACAACCAGCACACCACCATCAATTTCTATGCGGACATCCTTGAAGAAACCGGTAGCAAATAACGCCTTGATCGCTTGCGCAGCCTTCTCATCGGTCATCGTATCGCCGACCTTGACCGGTAGATAACTAAAAACCGTGCCGGCTTCGGTACGTTGGATACCCTCGACGCGGATATCCTTGACCGTGAACGGTTCAAAAGCGGAGACACCAGAGGCAAAAAGCGTGGCAATCAGACCTGCGAGCAGGTGTTTCTTCATAAGGTCAGCCGGAAATCAATCGATTGATATCATTGTAAAAAGCAAAGGCCATCAGCATCAAAAGCAGTGCCAGCCCGATTTTTTGGCCAATTTCCATGGTGCGCTCGGACAACGGGCCACGCTTCAGGATTTCGACCACATAATACAACAAATGACCGCCATCCAATATCGGGATTGGCAGCAAATTCAGTACGCCAAGGCTAATACTGACCAAAGCAAGGAACTTCAGGTAGTAATCAAGTCCGAGCCTCGCGGATTGACCGGCGTAGTCGGCGATAGTCACCGGCCCGCTGATGTTGCGCCAGGAGACTTCACCAGTGATCATTTTTCCGATCATGAGCAGACTAAAGACCGACTTGTCCCAGGTTTCCCAAACGGCTTTGCCCAGCGCGGCAACGGGGCCGTAACGAACAGTCGTCAGCAGATCGATTCGTGATCGACCGGCATCGCTGACGGATGCGCCAATCCGGCCGACTTCTCGCCCCCTTTCCTCCACCGCAACAGGGGTTATCTTTAGCATAATGTGCTGACTGTCACGCAGGAGCTCGAAATCAAGGGTTTTTCCTGGCGATTGACGAACTGCCTGCACGACATCAGACCAAGTGCTGATGGCCTTGCCTGCAATGGCCAGAACCTCATCACCCGAGCGCAGGTCGGCGATCGCCGCAGCGCTGTCCGGGCTGATTTTGTCGAGCACCGGACGTATTTTCGGCCGGTAGAAGCCGATCCCCAATTTCTCAAGGGCATCGCCTTCCCAGCCGGACTCCCGTGCGGACGAGACATCAAGGCGACGAATGGCGATCTCGTTGCGCGAATTGATCACTTCGAGATCAATCGAGTCCTGGTCAACGGCGCGGCGAAGCAAAACCCAGCGCATATCCTGCCAGGTTTCAACGGTTTCTCCCGCAACCTTGAGCACTCTTTCGCCATTTTCGATACCCGCTGCAGCTGCGGCGCTCGCGGCAACCGGTGGACCAAGGACGGGTTTCAATTCCTCGGTGCCATGCCAGAAAATACCCCAGTAAAGAAAAATTGCCAGCAGGAAGTTGGCCAAAGGCCCGGCAACAACAATAGCCATTCGCGACAGCACGGGCTGACGGTTGAAGCTGCGGTGCGCCTCTTCCGGCGCAACATCGCCTTCGCGCTCGTCAAGCATCTTGACATATCCGCCCAGCGGGAATATCCCAACGGCCCATTCGGTGCCATCTCGGCCAATCCGTTTCGACCAGATCGCGCGGCCAAAGCCCACGGAAAAGCGTAAAACCTTGACGCCGACCCAGCGTGCAACAAGATAATGCCCAAACTCATGAACGATGATGAGAATGCCGAGAACCAACGCAAAAGCGGCCAGGTAATAGAGAAAATTACTCATACCACCGCCATTTCGGCAATCGAAGCCTTGGCTATCCGGCGTGCCGCTTGATCGGCAGTGAGCACGTCGTCGATTGACGCCAGCGGCAGCGTCGGCAAGTGATTCATCGCCAGTTCGATTATTTTCGGAATCATCGCGAAGCCGACTTTCCCGTCAAGGAAAGCCTGTACCGCCACTTCATTGGCCGCATTGAGCGTTGCCGGCATGCTTCCGCCTTCGCGCAGGGCGCGATAGGCCAAAGCCAGACAGGGGAAACGGTCAAAATCGGGGCGCTCGAAGTCCAGAGAGGCGACCGCAAACAGGTCAAGCGGCGCAACACCGGCGGCAATCCGTTCAGGATAAGCCAGTGCGTGTGCAATCGGCGTGCGCATATCCGGATTGCCGAGTTCGGCGATAACCGAGCCGTCAATATACTGGACCAGCGAGTGGATGACGCTTTGCGGATGAATGACAACCTGAATCTTCTCGGCTGCGACGTTGAACAGCCAGTGAGCCTCGATCACTTCGAGCCCCTTGTTCATCATTGTCGCCGAATCGACCGAAATCTTCCGCCCCATGACCCACTTCGGGTGCGCGCAGGCTTGCTCTGGTGTAACGTGCTCAAGTTCGGCAAGCGGCGTGCAACGAAACGGTCCGCCGGATGCGGTGAGTAGCAAACTCATCACGCCACTATCTAATATATCACCTGAATAATCACTCGGAAGCGATTGATATATAGCATTATGTTCGCTATCTATCGGAAGTATCACAGCCCCGTTTTCACGCGCGGCACGCATGAAAACAGGACCTGCCATGACCAATGCTTCCTTGTTGGCCAGTAGAATTTTTTTGCCGGCGATCGCTGCTGCAAAGGTCGGTGGCAAGCCGGCTGCGCCGACAATCGCCGCCATGACCAAATCAACCTCAGGAAGCTCGGCCATGCGAACGAGCGCCTCGGGGCCGTGCTCAACCCGGGTTGCACAGGCTGCTGCGGCAAACCTTGCCGCCAACTGTCCGGCCAGTTCAGCATCACGCACCACGGCATAAAGCGGTTGAAACTCGATGCATTGATCGAACAAGAGGTCAACATGACTGTGCGCGCAGAGTGCAATCACCCGATAACGCGCAGGGTGCAGACGAATGACATCAAGCGTACTGACGCCGATCGAACCGGTCGAGCCGAGAATGGTCAGCTTTCGCACTGTTTTGATAGCAGCGGTCAAGACAGCACTCGTAACCAGACCAGCGCGACCAGCGGCAAGGTCGAGGTCAGACTATCGATTCGATCAAGCACACCACCGTGCCCCGGCAGCACTGAACTGCTGTCTTTAAGCCCCGCCTGACGTTTGAGCATGGACTCGAACAGATCACCGATGACACTGATCGCCACAAGAAGAACCAGCACCGCAAGCAACAACAGATAGTTGCTGGAAAGAGCGCCGGGCAGCTTCGGCGACAGCGCAAAGCCATAAACAAGCACCGCCAGACCGCCGCCAATCACCCCTTCCCAGGTTTTACCAGGGCTGATGCTCGGCGCCAGCTTGTGCTTGCCCAAACTGCGACCGGAAATATACGCGCCAATATCGGCTAACCAGACCACCGCCATGATCGCCAGCAGCGCAAGCGCACCTGCTTGCCTCAATTGCACTAGCGCCAGCCAGGTAGGCAGTATCAGGAGAACACCAATCAGCAGGCCGCTGACCGATTTGGACAAAGACCAGCGACGGTTCATCCATAAAGGGACGACAAGCAACCAGAATACTGCGGCGGGCAGATAGAACCAGCGACCCAGTTGCCAAGCCGCATCCGGCTGGCCGGCCTCAATACCCAGCGCGGCAGGATAGAGTGCGCCAATACCACCGCAAATCAGGGCCAGCGCCACGCCAAACATGATGCGTGGCGAATTCCCCAGCCCCATCAGCGCGCCCCACTCCCAGGCGGCAACGGCAGCAACCAGCGTCGCAAAAATTACCCAGCCGACCGGCGGTAGATAGAACAGCGCCAGAAAAAAGGCTGCAAAAAGAAAAATCGCGGTGATGGCCCGCGTCTTAAACATCTATTGCATGCCCGACGTAGATGGCGAATCTGGCTGGACGTCTTCAATCACCGGTTGCTGCGGATTTTCAACCAGTTGTTCGCTGGTTCGCCCAAAACGCCGCTCACGTTGTTGATAGGAATTGATTGCAGCATCAAAAGCCGCCGAATCGAATTCGGGCCATAGTGTGTCGGTGAAATAAAACTCGGAATAAGCCAATTGCCAAAGGAGGAAGTTGCTCACCCGTTCTTCACCACCGGTACGTATGAAAAGATCGGGTTCCGGCGCGTAGCTCATGGCCAGATACGGCGCCAGATCGGCTTCGCTCCAGTTTCCCTGTTTTTCCGGCTGGGCAAGCGCCATGCGATTGACGGCTTGAAGAATATCCCAACGCCCGCCATAGTTGGCAGCGATGGTCAGCGTCAATTTCTCATTGCCCTCGGTTTGCGCTTCGGAGGCACGAATCAGCGATTGCAGGTTCGCGTCAAAACGCGACAAATCACCAACCACTCGCAGACGAACACCATTGCGATGCAGTTTGGCGACTTCCTGCTGGAGGGCGCGAACGAAAAGTTGCATCAGCAGCGTCACCTCGTCTTCGGGGCGCCGCCAGTTTTCGGAGCTGAACGCAAAGAGGGTCAAATATTCGATCCCGCGCTCAAGACAATACCTGACGGTATCACGCACCGTCTCAACGCCACGATGATGTCCCGCAACGCGCGGCATGAAGCGTTTCTTGGCCCAGCGCCCGTTGCCGTCCATGATAATGGAGACGTGGCGCGGCACCGCCGCGATTGCCGGAATATCCCGAGTGGAACTGCTGAAAATGGCCATCTGGCGTATCCGTCCGGAAGCCGTCAGACCGCCATCAACTCGTTTTCTTTCTGCACCAGTTGCTTGTCAACTTCAGCGACATAGCGGTCGGTGAGCTTCTGGACATCATCCTGGGCGCGACGCTCGTCGTCCTCGGAGCACTCTTTGTTCTTAAGCAGTTCCTTCAGCGTAGCATTGGCATCACGACGCAGATTACGCAGTGCAATCTTGGTATCTTCGCCTTCACCCTTGACCACTTTGATCAGGTCGCGACGGCGCTCTTCGGTCAGCGCGGGCATGGGTACGCGAATCAGGTCACCCTGCGACGCCGGATTCAGCCCGAGGTCGGAATCACGAATGGCCTTTTCAACTTTCGGCGCCATGCCCTTTTCCCAGGCCTGTACGCCAATCGTCCGCGAATCGATCAGGCTGATGTTGGCCACCGTATTGACCGGCACCATCGAGCCGTAATATTCAACCTGGACGTGATCAAGCAAGCCGATATGAGCGCGACCCGTACGGACTTTCGTCAAGTCGGTCTTGAGAGACTCAAGCGACTTCTGCATCTTGTGTTCGGTGGTGTTCTTGATTTCTGCAATCGACATTTCCATCTCCCTCAGCAATACACCAGCGTGCCTTCGTTCTCGCCCAGGACAACGCGCTTCAATGCGCCATGCTTGAAAATCGAGAAAACATTGATCGGCAGCTTCTGATCGCGGCACAGCGCGAAAGCAGTCGCATCCATGACCGCGAGATTCTGGGAAATCGCCTCGTTGAAGCTGATCCGGTCATAGCGGGTAGCGCTTGGATCCTTCTTGGGGTCGGCCGTATAGATGCCATCGACCTTCGTCGCCTTGAGCACGATCTCAGCGCCTATTTCTGCGCCACGCAGCGCGGCAGCGGTATCGGTGGTAAAAAACGGGTTACCGGTACCGGCGGTAAAAATCACCGTCCGTCCCTGCTCCAGATAACGGATCGCCTTGCCGCGAATATACGGCTCTACGACCTGTTCAATATTCAGTGCCGACTGAACGCGGGAAACCATTCCGGCGGCACGCATTGCATCGTGCAAGGCCAAGCCGTTCATCACGGTCGCCAGCATGCCCATGTAATCCGCCTGTGCACGATCCATACCGGACGCGGAAGCGGCAACACCGCGAAAGATGTTGCCGCCGCCGATGACGACCCCGACCTGAACGCCCATATCAACAACACCCTTGATCTCCTCGACGATCTCAGAGATCGTCTGGCGATTGATTCCGTAGGCATCGGCTCCCATCAGAGCCTCGCCCGAAATCTTGAGCAGGATACGTTTGAATTTTGGCGTCGCTTGGGTCATGGCCATCAGTCTCCGGCAGTTTTACTTCTGAGCGGCAGCAGCGGCTTGGGCAGCAACTTCGGCTGCGAAGTCATTCACCTTCTTCTCGATGCCTTCACCAACCATGAACAGCGTAAAGCTGGCAATCGAAGCGCCC
>JBIJCY010000238.1:0-4854 GCA_044344385.1 Rhodocyclaceae bacterium
CGCTTCCGTAGTTATGCTCACTGCCCTCGGCGACGGCGCCCGGCGCTATGTGATGAACGAGTTCTCATCGCTCGGCAGCAACCTCGTTATCGTCCTGCCTGGCCGTTCGCAGACCGGTGGCTTCAGCCCGGCCAATGCGATCACCAGCACGCCGCGTGACCTGACCATTGACGATGCACAGGCGCTGTTGCGTGCCAGTGCCGTGCGCCGTGTTTCGCCGCTGATCATCGGCACGTCGGAAATCAGTGTCGACGGCAAACTGCGTGAAGTCATCGTCGCCGGAACCAACGCGCAATTTATGGAAGTGCGCAATCTCAAGCTCGCACAAGGGCGTTTTCTGGCCGACGGCGACTGGCGGCGCGGTGCGACCGAAGCGGTGATCGGCGCCAAGATTCGTGAGGCCATGTTTGGCCGCGAAGCGGCGCTCGGCCAGCTGGTGCGCATCGGCGACCGGCGCTTCCGCATCGTCGGCGTACTGGCGTCGGGCGGCCAGGGGCTGGGCATGAACACCGACGAACTGGTGATCGTGCCGGTCTCTCTGGCGCAAGCCATGTTCAACAGCAACACGCTGTTCCGCATCATGGTCGAAGCGCACAGCCGCGAGGCGATCGAGCCAGCCAAGGCGCAGGTCACCGAAATCATCAAACTGCGCCATGAGAATGAGGAAGACGTCACGGTAATCACCCAGGACGCCGTACTCGCCACCTTCGACAAACTGCTCGGCACACTGACCCTCGGCGTCGCCGGTATTGCGGCGATCAGTCTGGCAGTTGCCGGGATTCTGGTGATGAATGTGATGCTCGTTTCGGTGACGCAGCGCACGGCTGAGATCGGGCTGCTCAAGGCACTGGGGGCCACCGGCAACACCATCCGCCTGGCTTTCCTGACCGAAGCGACGATGCTCTCGCTGGCCGGCGCACTGCTCGGTTACGCACTCGGCGAGGCCGGCGCTGCGCTGATTCGCCAGCTCTACCCCACTTTCCCGGCCTTCGCGCCCAATTGGGCGGTACTGGCCGGTCTCGGCACCGCACTCGTCACCGGCATCCTGTTCGGTGTGCTGCCCGCACGCCAGGCGGCGCAGCTTGATCCGGTACAGGCGCTGGCGAAAAGATGAACATCGAAAATTCAACGTCAAGCTCTTTCGACATGCCGCGAAGCAAATCCCGTGGGACAGAGAGCACGGAGACACAGAGAACACAGAGAAGATCTTTTATCTCTTTGCTTTTCTCCGTGCACTCTGTGTCTCCGTGCTCTCCGTGTTGAAAGAGGTTTCAACGATGATGCGCTTTTCCGACACCCTGCAACTCGCCCTGCGCGCCATCACGGCGCACCGCTTGCGCAGTTTTTTAACGCTGCTCGGCATCGCCGTCGGCATCGCGGCGGTGATCCTGCTTACTTCGATTGGCGAAGGCATCCATCGTTTTGTGCTCGCCGAATTCACGCAATTCGGTACCAACGTAATCGGCATCACGCCGGGCAAAGTCAAGACCTCCGGCCCGGCACCGACAGGCATCCCGACCTCAGTGCGCCCCCTTTCGCTGGAGGATGCGCGCATCATCGAACACTTGCCGCATGTCACCGCGATGACACCCACCGTATGGGGCAATACCGAGATCAACGCCAACGGCCGCCTGCGCCGCACAACGGTTTATGGGGTCAGTGCCGGCATGACCAAGGTATTCACCATGCGGATAAATAGCGGGCAATTCCTGCCGGCAGACGACGCTGAAAATGCCCGGCCGTTCGTCGTACTCGGTGCCAAACTGAAGAACGAACTTTTCGGCGCCACCAATCCACTCGGTGCCCGCGTACGTATCGGCAATCTGCAATTCCGCGTCATCGGCGTCCTCGAAACGAAAGGGCAATTTCTCGGCATCGATCTCGACGATACGGCCTACATTCCGGCCGCACGCGCACTCGAGCTATACAACCGCGACGGCCTGATGGAAATTCACGTCTCCTACGAGGAGGGGGTCCCGGCCGCCCGTGTCAGCGCAGCGATCAAGACCGCCCTCATGGCACGCCACGGACGCGAAGACTTCACCATCACAACACAGGAAGACATGCTGAAAACGTTGTCGAAAATCCTCGACATCCTGACCATGGCCGTCGGCGCACTGGGCAGCATTTCCTTGCTGGTGGGCGGCGTCGGCATCGTCACCATCATGACCATTGCGGTCACCGAACGCACCGGGGAGATAGGCCTGCTCGTAGCCCTTGGTGCGCCACGGCGAACAATACTTACGCTCTTTCTCGGCGAGGCAGTGGCGCTCTCGGCACTGGGCGGAATCATGGGCCTGCTACTCGGCTTCGGCCTCGCGCAACTGATCCACCTGCTGGTGCCCGCCTTACCGGTGCACACACCCATCACTTTTGTTGTTCTGGCCGAAGGCATCGCCATCGCCATCGGCCTGCTTGCCGGCGTACTACCGGCGCGCCGCGCGGCGCGGCTCAACGCAGTGGATGCATTAAGAGCAGAATAAGCGCAACGAACGCCGCCAGGATTAAACGGCGCCGCCCTCTTTATTTTTCTGACGGACCGCCTCGCTCAGCGGCGTATCCGAAACAGCGACATGCCGCAGTAGCCAGCGATGCATAAAGCGACACAGGAGATCAGCAGAGATGTAGCCTGCCCGCCAGTCATCGACCTGGCTCGCAAATTCATCCAGGAGTTTTCGGTGCTCCTCTTTATGCGTCGCTGAGTGCTCATAGCCAAATGTCGACATCAGCTTCTCTTCATACTGGAAATGCGCAGCGGTTTCGTTCCCCAGCTGTTCCAGCAGCATGGCAAGCCTTCTTTTGTCGGTCGATTTTCTGGCCTCAAGAATCGCGTTGAAAATCGCGAATATGGCGCGCAGACCGGCATCATTTTCCTCGATACCGAGAGCCAGCTTCGAGGTCCAGAAGATCGGCTTCAGGTTTTCGAGCCGCCGCTCCTCAAAGACATCGACCCCATCCTCCGGCGTCTGTTTGTCGACGGCGGTCTGCCGCCGATCAGTAATGCCGTTTCGTGTAACGATGGCTTTACCAAACAAGGTGTCTTTGCTGACAATGTGCTGCAGAAGCCAGTTGCGCATGAAGCGGCCGATATAGGCAACGCCGCTCTCACCGTCGTCAAGGTCGTCAATCATCGACTGAATTTCGGCGGACAGTTGCTGATGTTCTGCCCGGTGTTGAACGCCAGCCTCGTATTTGAACGCGGCCATCAAATCCTCTTCTCGCTCGAAACGAGTGATCGTCTCAGCCTGCAAATCAAGGAGAGAAGACTTGAGACCTGCCAGATCCACTGCTTCACTGGCGTCGATCACTTGATCGATCAAGCCAAGCAGCGACTTGTTATCAAGGTCCAATGCCGAGAGCCCCGTCTCCAACTCGGCGGTCCAACTACTTTTCTTCACCTTGATATCCTTTCGAGCCAGGCACGAGATGCTCCGCAACTGCAGTGCATTCGCGCCGCAAACACAAAACCATGAGGACTCAAGTATAGGCACTCGATGAAATTTTTGTGACAACTGTTCACCACGCGCAGAACAAGGCAACATCGGAACTGCAAGCGCTATGGCATTCAGCGATAATAACAAGCAGCATTGATCGCCCAATGAAGTGGCGGCATGTTTGTACAGAAATTGATTCGCTCAAGGGTGGTAAACAAAATGGAAAGCGAATCCTTCCTTACCAGCGCACGATTCGCAAAGCGCCGGAAGAGTCGCGTTGTTTTATGGTGTGTGCTTGCTGTGACGATCGTTACGGCGACAGTAATTTTGGTAGAAGCCCGTGATTCGCGGCTGCAGGCGCATTTTTTCTCCGAATTTGCGCGCAACATCCGTTGGGAGATGCAGACCGGCGTCAACAGCGGGATCTGGCTACCGCAGTCGGGCCCTTACAACCACCGCCTTGGCTACAACCGGATACAGGCAACGCTGCCGCGTTTGCTTGCAGCGGGTTATGACGTTTCCGCCCAGGCACGGCAGTCCGATGCTTTTCTCAACATCACCCGCCGTGGCTACTACCCGATTTACCGCGAAAAATCGCAAGCCGGGCTGACCCTGCTTGATCGCAACGGCACACAACTCTACACCGGCCGCTATCCGGAACGGCAATACACTTCGTTCGAATCAATCCCGCCGGTCCTGGTTAACGCCTTGCTCTTCATTGAAAACCGCGACCTGCTCGACCCGGAGCACCCGAAGCGCAACCCGGCGCTGGACTTGGGCCGCTTGAGCCGCGTTGCGCTGGGGCAAAGCTTGCGCAGCATTGGTCTCGAAGGCGCCCGGGCAGGCGGTAGCACGCTGGCCACCCAGATCGAAAAATTCCGCCACTCCCGGGGTGGGCGAACGCATAGCGCCGATGACAAGCTGAGGCAGATGGTCTCGGCCTCCCTGCGGGCCTATCAGGAGGGCGAAGAAACACTGCCCGCGCGGCGGCGCATCGTCCTCGACTATCTCAATTCAGTCCCCCTGGCAGGGCTGGCCGGCTACGGCGAGGTCAATGGTCTGGGTGATGGATTGTGGGCATGGTACGGACGTGATTTCGACGCTGCCAACCGTTTGCTGGCTGACGAAAAAGCCGACCCGGCAGCCCGCGCCCAAGTCTTCAGGGAGGTGTTGTCGCTGATCGTCGCGCAGCGCCGCCCGTCCGGCCTTCTGCTCGAATCGACCGAACGCCTCGACCGCCTGACTGACAGTTACCTGCGTTTATTATCCAGCGACGGCGGCATTCCTGATGCCTTGCGCGACGACGCCTTGCGTATCAGGTTGGCGCCGGGGCGCAAAGCGCGCGAGAACGATGCTGTTTCCTTCGTCGAGCGCAAAGCCGTCAACGATATCCGCAGCACACTTGGCGACCTCCTCGGCG
>JBIJCY010000407.1:0-2752 GCA_044344385.1 Rhodocyclaceae bacterium
CGGCTGGGCGGTGATGATGCTTGCCGCGACCCGGCCCGAGTTGTGCGGCCCGGTCATCGTTCCCGGCTCGCCGCTGTCCTACTGGGCAGGGGTGGAGGGCGAGAATCCGATGCGTTACACCGGCGGGTTGGCCGGTGGCAGCTGGATCACCGCGTTGACCAGTGACCTTGGCAACGGCAAGTTTAACGGCGCTCATCTGGTCAAAAACTTTGAGAACCTCAATCCTGCCAACACCTTGTGGAGCAAAAATTACGACATCTGGTCGAACGTCGATAGCGGCGCCGAGCGCTTCCTCGAATTTGAAAAATGGTGGGGTGGTCACGTCAATCTGAATGGTGAAGAAATTCAGTGGATTGTTGATCAGCTGTTCGTCGGTAACCGGCTCTCAACGGGCAAAATCGTCACCAGCGCCGGCGAGCATATCGACCTGCGCAACATCCGCTCGCCAATCATCTGCTTCTGCTCCAAGGGCGACAATATTACGCCGCCGCAACAGGCGCTTGGCTGGATCACCGATCTCTACGCGACAGATGACGATATTCGCGCCTGCGGCCAGACGATTGTCTATGCCATTCACGAAAGTGTTGGCCATCTCGGTATCTTCGTCTCGGGTGGCATCGCCAAAAAAGAGCATCAGGAATTCGCCAGCAACATCGATCTGATCGACGTGTTGCCGCCCGGTCTGTACGAGGCTGTGATGACCCTAAAGAACGCTGATACGGTCAATCCGGACAGGGTCAGCGGGGACTGGATCGTGCGCTTCGAGCCGCGCACTTTGGGCGACGTCCGCAACATCGTGCAGCCCGACCCGGAGAATGAGCGCCGTTTCGCTGCCGTGCAGCGGATGTCGGAGATCAACCTCGGTTTGTATCGCACCTTGTTCCAACCGATTGTCCGGGCATCGATTAACGACCAGACCGTCGAGTGGATGAAGAAACTCAGCCCGTCTGAATTGCCCTATGAACTCTTTTCTGATCGCAATCCGTTGATGCAGCAAGTCGCCCAGCTTGCCGAGCAGGTACGCCAGCAGCGCCAGCCCGTTGCGCCCGACAATCCGTTGCTAAAGTGGCAAGGCATGGTTTCGGACGGGATTGTTGCCGCGCTCGACAAGTATCGCGATTTGCGCGACAGCAGCATGGAAAAAATTTTCCTGGCGATCTATAGCTCTCCGGCATTGCAGGCCATGACGGGTGTGGGAACCCTGGATGAGCCGCCACGGATCGCGTCGGAGATTGCGCCGGAGCGTGCCGCTTTTATCAAGCAACGCGTTGCTGAACTGAAGGCGCGTATTGCCGAAGGCGGTGCGCGCGAGGCGGCAATTCGCGCCTTGCTCTACATTGGCATGGCCGGGCCCGGGGTGGATGAGCGCGCGTTCAACGAATTGCGTTTGATACGTGCCGAAAATGATGGCTTGTCGCTGGCAGAGTTCAAGCAAATGTTGCGTGAGCAATACTTTTCGTTGCTGCTCGACCGAGACGGCGCACTTGCCGCCATTCCTGAAATGTTGCCGGCAACACCTGCTGTCCGCACCAAAATGCTCGATGCGATTCACCGCGTCGTCAACGCCACGGGCAAGGCAAGCGGAGAACGGGGCGAGCGGCTGGCGTATGTTGAAACGCTTTTCGCTGGCGCGAAAACGCCTAAACAGCGCGCCAAACCTTCCCGTAAGGTGGCTTGATCGGCATCGCGTCATCGTTGATAACGAAAAGTCAGGAGAAATCATGGAACGCAAACACGAGAAGTATGAACGCCTGATTGCCCGTTGCAAGGAACTTGCGCCGGTACCGACGGCCGTCGCTCACCCTTGTGACGAAAGCTCGCTCAGAGGTGCCGTGGAGGCCGCAGAAATGGGCCTCCTGCAACCGATTCTGGTCGGTCCGCGCGCCAAAATAGAGGCCGTGGCGGCACAGTTCAAGCTCGACATCTCCCGCTACGAACTGGTGGACGCGCCGCATAGTGTCGCTGCGGCTGAAGCGGCGGTACAGCTGGCCCGTGAGGGCAAGGCCGAAATGCTGATGAAGGGCAGCTTGCATACCGATGAGTTGATGGCTGCAGTGGTGCGCAGTGGAACAGGGTTGCGCACCGGGCGCCGTATCAGTCATGCCTTTATCATGGATGTGCCGAGTCTGGACCGGGCGATTATCGTCACCGACGCTGCGATCAACATCTTTCCGACGCTGAAAGACAAGATGCACATCATTCAAAATGCCATCGACCTTTCACACGCACTGGGCTTCCCGCAACCAAAGGTAGCCATCCTGTCGGCGATGGAGACGGTAAATCCCGACGTGCCCTCGACGGTGGAAGCCGCTGCCCTGTGCAAGATGGCCGACCGCAAGCAGATTACCGGCGGTATTCTGGATGGCCCGCTGGCGTTGGATAACGCCATTGATCTTCTCGCTGCCCAGATCAAGAAAATCGACTCGCCGGTAGCAGGGATGGCAGATATATTGGTTGCACCTGATCTGGAAGCCGGCAACATGCTGGCCAAAAGCCTGAGTTTCATGGCCAACGCTGATGCAGCCGGTATTGTGCTTGGCGCCCGGGTGCCGATCATTCTCACCAGCCGTGCCGACTCGGTGATGACGCGGCTGGCTTCCTGTGCGGTCGCGGCACTGGTCGCCCAGTCCCGGCGGGAGAATGCCAGCAAGGCGGTGGCATCATGAGCAACGCGATTCTGGTTCTCAATGCCGGTTCTTCGAGCATCAAGTTCTCAGTCTTTCTGGAACGGGGTGATGCGCTGGATCTGTTT
>JBIJCY010000239.1:0-4846 GCA_044344385.1 Rhodocyclaceae bacterium
GCGCCACAGCAGGTTCAATGCGACACCGATCGCTACCAGCGCGGCGAGCGACACCAGACAAACCCAGAACACCAGTTCCCACAGCGGTGCCAGCACCTCATCACGATCGATTTTCGCGATCAATTGCCAATCCGTCCCCGTCACCTGCCGATAGGCGGCCAGCACATTTACCCCTCGATAATCCACGCCGGCCGTTGTTCCCGGCTGCATCGAGCGCAGGGCAACGGCTGCCGGAAGATCCAATGTAGAGAGCGGCACCGCCAAGCGCATCGCTGTACCCTTGCGATGTCGAAGCTCATTGAGAAATACGGCCTGATCATTTTCACCGCGCACGAGCAGAGTTTCGGCCGACGGACTGGCACTTGGCCAGGTCTGAATCAGCGAGAAAAGAAAATTCTCCGGGTGCACTCGCAAGACTACCGCGCCAACGCGCTGCTGTTCTGCCTTCCCCGCCAGCCGCAAGGGAACCACAAAATCGAGATGCGCCAGCCCGGCCGAATCCAGCCACAATTCACTACGCTGGCCCTGCCCCGAGGCCAGCGCTTTGTCCAGCAAGGTCCGCGTTGAATCGACAAGGGGCGCCTGTTCACCCAGCGCGAGCAGCGGCCAACCCTCCGCGTCGAGCAGCATCAGGGCAGCATAGCCATAAGCTTGCCGCATGGTGTCCAGTTGATTACGGACATAGAGTTGCTGCTCAAGCGTTGCGCTGTGCTGCAGCCTTAACACCTGCTCGACGAGGCCCTGATTGTTGGACAGCACCAACCCGTCGCCAAAGCGTTCGTCCAGCCAGTTTTCCAGCTGGTTGGCCTTCAGTTGCGCAATCGCCTGCAGATTGACATAGGCTTCGCGCTCGATCTGCGCGCCTTGCAGCTTATAAACGAGCAGGCCGATCACCGGCACGACCAGCGACAGCGCCACAAAGATTGTCACCAACTGGCGAGCTTTCGACGGACCGACCGCCTCTTTCTCGCTGCCGGACGCAGCGGGCTGCGCCGCGTGCCAGCCACTGAGCAGCAGATAGAGCAGGCTGCTGGTGACCACGACAAAAGCAAAGCCCTTGACCGTCGACAGCCGGGCAATGATCGCCGGGTCGGTAAAGTTCTGAAGGACCCGGTCGGAAAAGAAAATCCACAGGGCAGCAAACACGGCGTAGAGAAACACGATTCCGGCAAGCGTCACCCGGCCCTGCATGGCTTTTTTCAAGCGACGCGGGAGGGTGGATTTAACGCTTGAGTTGTCGGTTTGTTGCATTACGGTTTCTTTCTTGTGTTGCGATCTGCTCTACTCTTACCCCATCCCCCACCTAACCTCCCCCTTGAAGGGGGAGGGACTGTACCCCTTCCCCGCACACGGGAGGAAACCACGCCCCTTCCCCTTCACACCCCTCCGGGTGGGCTTCGCGCAGGGGAAGGCCGGGATGGGGATGGGGTTTTGTCCCAGCCACCTACAAAAACAACGCCTCCACCGCCACCGGGCGGCCAAACAAATAGCCCTGATAAGCATAACACCCGATACTCGCGAGGAAATCCCGTTGTTCTTCGCTTTCAACGCCCTCGGCAATCACCATCAAGCCAAGGCTTTGGCCAAGCGCCACAATCGTGCGGGCAATCGCCGCATCGCTCGGGTCAGTCAGCACATCGCGCACAAAGGATCGGTCGATTTTCAGCTGGTCGAGCGGCAGGCGCTTAAGATAGGCCATCGACGAATAGCCGGTACCAAAATCATCGAGCGCGAAGCCGACCCCTTGCTCTTTCAGCACATGCATTTTGCCGATCGTATCGTCCAGATCGTCGAGCAGCAGCGTTTCAGTCAATTCCAGTTTCAACTTTTGCGGATTGGCACTACTACCGGCGAGTATCGCCAGCACCTGCTCGACAAAATCCGGATGGTGAAACTGGCGGGCACTGACATTGACCGCCAGCGTCAGCTGCGCCGTTGCCGGATTGCTCGCCCACGCCACCAGCTGCGCACAAGCCGTTTCCAGCACCCAGCGGCCAAGCGGCAAAATCAGCCCGGTGGATTCAGCCAGCGGGATGAAATCAAGCGGCGCGATCAGCCCGCGCTGCGGATGCTGCCAGCGCACCAGCGCCTCGGCACCGGTCAGGCAAGCTGAGCCATCGACCTGCGCCTGATAATGAACAACGAACTGTTTTTCCTGCAGGCCCAGACGCAAATCCACCTCCAGCGCGGCGCGCGCCATCACCGCCGCCTGCATCGCCGGATCAAAAAAACGCAATGTGTTGCGACCGGCCGCCTTGGCCTGATACATGGCCAGATCAGCGCGCTTGATCAGTTCATCAGCTCGTTCCTGGTGACCGCAATACAGCGAGATCCCCATGCTTGATGTGCAATGGTGCGCGACCACGTTGCGCAGACCGCCCTCGACGGCGACTTCAAGCAAATAGGGCTGACTCAGGGCAGCAAGAATTTTCACCGCGACGGCCTCGGCCTGCGCGGCGGCAAAGCCCCCGCTATCAAGGTCTTCCAGCATCACCAGAAATTCGTCCCCCCCCAGCCGCGCCACGGTATCGCCCTGCCGCACATTACCTTGCAGGCGCTGCGCAATCTCCACCAACAGCTGGTCACCGATGGTGTGACCACGGGTGTCATTGAGCATTTTGAAATGATCAAGATCGATGAAAATCAACGCGCCGCAGCGCTGATTGCGCTCACTGGCAAATAGCGCATGCCCCAGCCGGTCGAGCAGCAGCCGCCGGTTGGGCAAATGGGTCAGCGGGTCAAAATAGGCAAGTCGTTTGATCTGCTCTTCGGCCGCCTTGCGTTCGGTGAAATCGTCAAGAATGACAAACACCTTGTCGGCCACCAGCATGCCGTAGATAAACATGATCTTGATGCTGCCGTCCTTGCAGCTCACCCGGCACTCGCGCCCCTCGACTTCCTGGTTACCGGTCCGTGCCTGTTCGAGCAACTCACTCCATTGCGTGATCATTTCCGCCCGATAGGCAAGATCGGGATAAGCCCGCGACCACCAGCAATCCAGATCTGGAATATCTTCCAGCGAATAACCGAGCGTCTGGATCATGCGGCGGTTAATGCGCTCGATGCGCCCGTCCATGCCGACAATGGCCATCGACACCGGGCTCTGCTCGATGATCGCGGCGAGCAACTGTTCACTCTCGCGCAGCGCCGCTTCGGCGCGCTTGCGTTCGGTGATATCGCTGAGCGAAGTGACGCGCACCGTCCGCCCTTTGTAGTGCATTGTTTTCCCGTGCAACAACGCGGGAAAGGTCGAGCCATCCTTGCGCATGGCCATCACTTCATAGGGATTCTCGTCCCGGTTGATCATCATCTGCATCACGCGCAGCCGGTCGCCCGGGATAATCCAGTCAGTACCCGGCCGGCCGATGGCTTCACCCGCCGTGTAGCCGAACATCTCCTCGGCGCGCCGGTTCTGTTCAAGACAGATACCTTCCTCGGAGAAAAAGATCGCCTCGAAAGCGGCTTCGCTCAAGCCCCTGTATTTTTCCCGGGACTCTTCGAGCGAGGCTTCGATTTCGTTTTGATTGATGGTCATGGTGGTCATTTACGTTACCCCATCCCCATCCCAGCCTTCCCCTTGAAGGGGAAGGGGCCAAATCCCTCCCCCTTCAAGGGGGAGGTTAGGATGGGGATGGGGATAAAAATGGAGGGAGAGAACAGTCAAAATCACCCCCTCAGCGTCTCACGCGCTGCCACAAAATCAAAGTCTTGCGCTTGCGCCAGCGCCTGTTGCAAGCGCGGTGCCCACGACGAATCCTTCATTTCTTCCAGACAGGCGGCAAGCGCTGCGGCGCTACCGCCGTCGCTGGCATCGAGCATTGCGACCAGACGCGCCACGGCCTCCGGCATGACATCCGGTCGCGACGCGACCAGCACCGGCGTCGCCTGCGCCACACCAAGCGCCGCTTTGATCTGCGCGCTAAGTTGCGCCACAGCCCGCGCCAATTCGTCGATCAGATCAAGGACTGGCGCCCCGGACTTCAACGCGGCCTCAGCCCCGCTCGCAACGACATGCACGGCGTCCATGCCGAGCATGCCGACCCGGCCCTTCAGAGCGTGGGCCAGTTGCCTGGCAGCTTCGTTGTTGCCGGCATCGAGCGCCTGACGGATCTGCATGACGCTGGCTGGACCTTCTTCGACAAAGGCCAACAGCCAGTGCCGGTAGCGTGCTTCGTTGCCGGCCAAGCGGGAAAGTCCGGCGGCGCAATCAACACCACTCAGCGCACCCAGATCAGCGGCGACGACAATCACCGGAGGTGCTGCGTCGACCGGGACCTGTTGCTTGGCTGAGGGAATCCAGCGCGCCAGCGTGCGGTAAAAACCGGCGTTGTCGAAAGGCTTGCCAATGTGGTCGTTCATACCGGCAGCGGCGCTCTGCTCCTTCTCGTGCGTCATCGTATGTGCCGTCATAGCGATGATGGGTATTGCTTCGAACCCTTTTCGGCTGCGCAACAGGCGGGTGGCGGTGAGGCCGTCCATGACCGGCATCTGGATATCCATCAGCACCAGATCAAAAGCTTCAGGGCCGCTCTCTTCCAGCACATCGAGCGCCGCCTGCCCGTCAGCGGCCATGCGCGTATTGATGCCAACCAGCCTGAGCAGCGCTTCGACAATCTCGCGGTTCAGTGGCTGATCGTCGACAACGAGAATATTCACATCGCGATAGCGCAGCGTTTCTTCGCCGACCGGCGCCTCGGGCGCGGCAATGTCTTCAGCATTGCCGCGATCAAAGCAAAGACTGACATCGAAGGTGCTGCCCTGCCCTGCCCTGCTGCGCACGCCGATTTCACCGCCCATCATTTCAACCAGATTTTTGCAGATGGCCAGACCCAAACCCGTGCCGCCA
>JBIJCY010000259.1:0-4523 GCA_044344385.1 Rhodocyclaceae bacterium
TCGATTGACAACCGAAACGTTGCGATCTAACCTTGCCACCCATGGAGCCATAGAAACCCGCGATGACGAGGAGCCGTTATGACTGAATATGATTTCTTGCTCAAGTTCGACCTCTCCGATCCTTCCATCGATCCCGAGCAGTTTGTTGAGGCGCTGTACGAAGCGGGTTGCGATGACGCGACGGCGGGAATCGGCCAGCATGGGCGCATTGCGCTGAATTTCACCAGAGAAGCGCTATCTGCGAATGAGGCGGTTTCAAGTGCCATCGCTGATGTGAGAAAAGCCATTCCTGGAGCGAAACTCGTCGAAGCCACACCGGACTTGGTCGGCCTGACCGATATTGCAGCGATATTGGGTTGCAGCCGACAGAATATTCGGAAGCTTGTGATCGGCAATCGATCCCTTTTTCCATCGCCGGTTCACGAGGGAAGCGCCGCTATCTGGCATCTCGCCAAGGTGCTGAAATGGTTCAAGGCAAAAGGGAACTACGTCATTGAGGATAATCTGATTGATGTATCCAATGCAGCCATGCAGGTCAATATTGCACGGCAGATGCAAGATCTGGAGCCTGCGTTTCATCGAAACATTAAAGCGTTGCTGACGTAAGCCGAACTCGCCACGCTCCTGTCATGTCAAGGATGCCCGTCAGGTTATCTACTTGTCCAAAAACCGCCTAAGGAAACACTGACCTTCGCCGCCATTGTTGCTGTTACTTGCTCAGCACTTCCCTAGGCTTGAGTCGGGGAGCGTCAAAACGGGCGAGGTAATACTCGCCCATTCTGCGTGATTTACCTGCGCTCGTCGGTCGATAAGCACACACGAAACATCCCGTCCGGTTGTTCAACGAGAATCGGGAAAAATCCCCGCGCGAATAATTGACAATAGGAATTCAGGGCCTCATCGCGGCAAGTCAAAGTCTCCGTCAGATAGGAAGACGAAATGGACGCTGAACATGCGGTTTGCTCTTGCTTCATGTGTGTTCTCCTTGTCTGGTTTTCCGGGAAAAATCTGGTCGTATCGAGAAAATATTGTGTCCGATGATCTTGACGTTTGTGTGACACTCGCATTAATTCAGTGAAGGGGTTGCATGCGCGTTGCTTGCCAGCGGAAGACCGAGACTGAAAGCAATCGCGCAGTGGGCGTCGTGCGCCAGTTCGCGCCGTTTTTTCGCCTGTGGCGCTAGCGGCGGTGTCGGACGCAGGCGCACAGTCAGCGAGCGGCAGGCGAGGATTGCAGCGAGGCACTCGCTCATGGTGGTTTCACCTGCATAGGCAGGCGCCAGGCTGCGGCGACCGTCGGCGTCATGATACGAAAGCGCCACAGGCTGAACCGGACGCCCGGCATCCACCGCAGGCTGTAACAGCGCGCCATGAAAATTCAGCAAATGCGTACCGTCTGTGGTGGTGCCTTCGGGGAAGATCGCCACGTCCCTTCCGGCGCTGAGCAGCCCGTCGATCTGCGCATTGACCTGTCTGGCGTGGCCGCAACTCCCCCGGCGCAGGAAAACGGTGTCGGTGCTTGCTGCCAGCCAGCCGATTAGCGGCCAGTGACGCACCTCAGCCTTGGCGACGAAGACCATCGGGCGCGCTGCATTGAGTGCGTAGATATCGAGCCATGAAATATGGTTGGCGACAATCAGGCTGCCCGGTGTGGCGCCTGTCAGTTGCGCATCGAGCCGGACAGCCAGTATGTCAAGCAGTTGGCGCGACCAGCGCTGGGTTAGCCAAAGCCGTCGACTATCCCGGATAAACGGGTAGACGCACGCAACCGTGGCCGCACCCCACAGGAAATGCAGTCCCAGTCGCGTGCGGCGATATGCCTGAATCAGGCGTGGTGTCGTATCGTGCTTCAGATCTATTTTCCTGCGAAGTGCTTGACGTAGCGTCCGGCAAGGCGCGACATCGGCATCAGCATCGGCAGGTCGGCCGTGTTGAAATCGGGGTCCCATGCCGGGTCGCCGCATACGTAGGCGCCGGCGCGCAAGTAGCCTTTGATCAGCGGCGGGACTTCGGCTGGCAGGTCGTTTTTCAAGGCGGCCAAGGGTAGCGGGCAACGCGCGAAAACACGGTATTCGAGCGGGCTCATGTGCTCTCCCAGGCCGCTATAAATGCTGGCAGCGGCATGGCCACCATCGGCCATGCTGATACTGGCGCAACCGATCAGATAGTCGTAGTTGTTTTCCATCATGTATTTGGCGAGGCCGGCCCAAAGCATGGTGATTGTCGCGCCGGTGCGGTAGTCGGCATGCACGCAGGAGCGGCCAATCTCGACCATGCGCGGGCGCAAGTGCTGCAATCGTGTCAGGTCGAATTCGGTTTCTGAATAGTAGCTGCCGATCTTGCGAGCCTTTTCCGGCGACAGGATGCGGTAGGTGCCGACCACTGCGCCGGAGTTTTCGTCGCGCACGACCAGGTGCTCGCAATACGGGTCGTAAATGTCATGGTCGACACCCGGCGTGCGTGTTTGCAGGTTGGCGCCAAGTTCACCGGCAAAAATCTGGTAGCGCAGTTTTTGCGCGTCATGAATCTCGCGCTCGCTCTGTGCAAGGCTGACCGAAAGGTTGCGACGGGCAGGTCTGGTTTGTTCTCGAGTGCTTACCAATATCGTTGTCATGATCTATCTCCTTGTTGTCCTGGCGACAGACTTTAGGCGGGGGACGTTACAGCGGGATTGCGACTCGATGAATTTTTGGTGTATCGATGCCTGGTGCGGGGCATGGGTATCCAATCGGCTGAGCGGTCTGAAAAAGCCAGTGCCGGGTTACTCGCTTTTGGTCGTTGTGAGCGCCAGACGTCTGCGTCGTTCGATGAACAGGCTGCTCCCCGGGATTTTTTTCGCGTATTTTTTTGCGTTGGCAGCAGCGGCCGATATCGCCTGGTGTGACTCATAGTCGCCGGCAAGGATTTGCAGCGCACCGATGGATAGTGTTGGGGCAGAGTGAAAGACGGCTTCTCCACGCCGATTTTCTCCTGCGTATCCACCGTTACGCAGATCTTCTGGCGGCAGGGTTTGCGCGATGCCTTCATCGAACAGACGCAGGGCGCGTGCGCATCTTGCTTCCCAATCCTTGCTCTGGAATAACACCATGAAGTCGTCTCCGCCAATGTGGCCGACAAAATCAAGGTGCGGATCGGCTATGGCACGCGCAATCTGCGCCACCAGTTGAATGATGTCGTCGCCCTTGCGATAGCCGTAGGTGTCGTTGAAGGGTTTGAAGTGATCGATGTCGAAATAGCCGGCAGTAAATGGTACGTTCTGCTGTAACAGACGGTCGATGTGTTCGTTGATCGGCACATTGCCGGGTAGTTGGGTGAGCGGGTTGGCGTAGCGAGCGGCCTGAATCTGCATTTCAGTGATCATTCCCATCAGGTCGTGGGCGCTGCCGACGCCCAGATATTTGCCTCCGTCAGTGACGATGAACCCGTCGTAAAGGTGATGGTGCGCCGAGCGGCTGATCAGCAAGCCGGCTTCCTGAACGGTTGAGCTTTCGTTGATGATGAGCGGTAACGGATCCATGAATTGCGTACATGGCTTCCGGCCGTACAGTTCCCGGCGGAAGGGGCGGGCGAAGCGATCGATGAGCGCATGTCGGTTGATCAGGCCGAGTGGCACGCCATGGGTGACGACCGGCAAGGAGATCAGCTCGGGCTCCGCTTCAAAACGTTGGCAGACCTCGTCATTGTTTGTTTCCGGCGATAGCGGAATGATTTCGCGAGCAAGCGTGCGTACCGTGACCTTGCCGTTTTGCGCCGATCCGTTGGGAAAGACGATGATGCTGCGTTGGCGAAGAATGCCGATCATGCTTTCGCTCGGCAGTGGCCATGGTGCGGCAGTCGGCTTGGCGATCAGGTAACCCTGGCCGCATGCGATACCGAGGTCACGTACCGCCAGGCAGTCGGCTTCGGCCTCGATGCCTTCGGCGATGATGCGTGCCGAGCAGGTTTCGGCCAGTTCCTGCATGGCCTTGACGAACTGAAATTTCAGGTTGTCGTCGGCGATGCCGCTGATGAAGTGGCGGTCGATCTTGACGTATTCAGGCTTGACCTCGGACCACATGCGCAGATTGGCAAAACCCTCGCCGAGATCGTCAATGGCGATTTGATAGCCTTGGCTGCGGTAGTGCGAGAGCGTTTGATGGATCGACGGAAAGTCGCTGATTCTCTGGTTTTCAGTCAGTTCGATGACCACCCGGCTGGGGCTGATGCCGATGCGGCGCAGCAAATCGAGCGTTTCGCCATTGCGAAAAACTTCGTCGTCAAGGCAGTCCGGGCTGGCGTTGATGAAAAGTTTTCCCGGCAGCCCTGATTGAGCGAATGCCTGGAATACGGTTTCACGGCATTTACGTTCCAGTTCCAGTCGTAATCCGTGGCGCTCGGCTGCGGCAAAGAGTTCCATCGGTGAGTGATATGGCGTAGCCGCCGGGCCGCGAATCAGGCCCTCGAAGGCGAAGTAGGCATGCGCCCGAAAATCGATGATTGGTTGAAAGACTGCCGAGAGCTTGCCGTCCCGGATGAATTCTCGGA
>JBIJCY010000046.1:0-14003 GCA_044344385.1 Rhodocyclaceae bacterium
ATCCGGTCAGGCGCTCGGCGGTGGCGTTCATGCGGGTCACCCGTCCCGCCGGGTCGGTGGCGATCACCGCGTCGCCGATCGAATGCAGGGTGATGGCGAGGTTTTCTTCGCTTGCACGCAGATCGGCTGTCTTTTTGCGGACCTGGTTTTTTAGCAGCAGGACAAACACCGACAGAGTGACCGCTGCGGCGAGGATCACTCCGGCAAGGTAGATGATCCAATCCGGAATGGCAGAGGTTGGTCGCGTATTGATCCACTTTGCCCGATATTGAAAATACACCGATTCCGGGTCAGCTTTCAGGGCGCCGACATGCCGATTAATGCTGGCGATCACCTCAGGGCGGGAGCCCTTTTTTGTGGCGAACATGACTTGGACCGGCGAAAAGACGATGCCGCTGCGCACCACCTTACGGCCCTCGAAGTTCATTCCTGCAATGTTCGAGCCAATGCCGGCGATGCTTCGGCCGGTTTCGACATCGGCGATGACTTCGACGTAGTCATTACGTTCGACGAATTGCATCTTGATGCCGAACTGTTCGGACAGGCGCTTGAAGTGTCCTGTGTAAATGCCACTACGAACAGCGCTGATGCGGCCACCCTCCAAATCGGTGATGCTTTCAATTTTGCTACCGGCCGATTTGTAGATCACCCCCCAATCGGTAGCGATCGCATCCTGGCTGAAATTCAGCGTCTTGGCGCGTTCGTCCGTATAACTCACGCTGACCAGAAGATCGATTTCCCCGTTCTGCAGGCGCGTCAGGCTTTCTGACCAAGTGCCGTGGACGAAGGTGAGTTCCCAGTTTTCTTTTTGCCCGATATGGGCCAGCACGTCAATAAACAAGCCTTGGGGTTTGCCCGCAGCGTCTTTAAAAACCAGCGGGCTCAGATCATAGAAGCCCACCCGCAACTTCTCGATGCCCAGGGCGGGGTTCGCCCAGAAGCACGCTGTGACGATCAGAATTGCCAACACCGCCGTTCGCGCAAGCAGGTTTTTCATTTCACGGTGCATGGTCTGGATGGAGCCGTACGCCAGAGAACAGAGTCCCGTCAGGCAAATTGGCAACATGGAGAGGGAGGGGCTTGCTTTGCAAGAATGCCGTATGTGGCGCAGTAAAGTCATCCGGGTATCCTCAGTGAGACGTGCAATTGACGTGTCATGCAGGCACGGTGAATTTCCATAGTAACACTAGGGTTTTTAACGGTGGGGATACTTTCAGAGTCGTCGCAATGGCTGGTGATCCTCTGAATCCGGCCGCTCAAACCTCATGCGCAGGGCATCACCAAGGTCCGTTCCCGCTGCGTAGCAATCATTGAACTGCAAAACTTGAGCGACTGCAAGGGGTCGTTCTGAGACCACCCACCTCCCCACAGACAATAGTCCAAAAGCATTGCGCACCGCACAACAAATTACCAATCACGAAACCCGGATGCCCGCAGCAAACTGAGCTAAGCTGAAGTCAGTGGTTCAACCACTCCGATTGGGAATGATTCGTAGGGGGTTTGCCTCATGCGTCTCGCGGATCAGATCAGCAACTGCAGGGCAATGCCGGATGAGGCTTTTGAAGCCCAGGTACGCGCTGTCGCTGCGGTTCTTTTCGCGCACGCCGAGGGGCGCCGGCCGGCGCTTTATCAGGGCATCACCGGCGCGCTGATCGGGCGCTGCATCGAAAACCCCCGTCTCTCCGCGGCCCTCTTCCGTTTTGTCGACGCCTTGCCGCAACTGCAGCGCACGGCACGGCCCGAGCGTCAAATCGCCGATCACCTCGCCGCCTATCTGGAAGAATCCGGCGCGACGGGTTGGCTGGCCAGTCTTTTGCATTTTTCGGCACGCCCCAGCCTTGCGGCGCTCGCGCAAAGGCAGGTGCGCATGCTGTCGCAGCAGTTGCTGGCGGCAGAAGAGGGCGACCAACTCGAACAACTGCTCGGACGGCTCGCCAGCCTGCCGGCGCGCGCAACCATTGATGCCGTCGGCGAAGCCGTACTCTCGGAGCGCGAAGCCGATGCTTATCTGGCACGCAACCTGCGCCTGCTCGCCCGGCTGCGCGCACGCGATGTGCCGCCGCACCTGTCACTGAAGCTCACCGCATTATCGCCACGCTTCGACCCGCTCGATACCGACGGCACATGCCGCCGCGTTTTCCGGCGCATGGAGGCACTGGTTTCTGCTGCTGCCGAATGTGGGGCAACACTGACTATCGACATGGAGCAGCACGAGCTCAAGCCGCTCATCTTCGACCTGTTCCTTGATCTGCTCGACGCCTTCCCCGACCCGCGCTGGCAACCGGCGATTGCCCTGCAAGCCTACCTGCCGGAAACCGGTGGCGACATCGACCGCGTGCTGAATGCGGCACAGCGCTACGGCCGGCGCATTGGCGTGCGCCTCGTCAAGGGCGCCTACCGCGATCAGGAAGAAGCCTGGGCGGCGCAACGCGACTGGCCGTTGCCCACCTGGCGCGAAAAGTCAGACACCGACTGGCACTATGAGCAACTGACAGCACGCCTGCTGGCCAACTGCGACAGTCTGCATCCGGCCATTGCCGGACACAATCTGCGCAGCCAGTCGGTGGCGCTCGCCCACGCACGACGGCTTGATCTGCCGCCCGCCCGCTGGGAAGTACAGATGCTGCTTGGCATGGCCGAGCCGCTGCGTGATGCACTGGCCGCTGAAGGCGTCACAATGCGCATCTACGTGCCGGTCGGCGACCCGGAAACGGGCATCGCCTACCTGATCCGGCGTCTGCTGGAGAACACCGCTTCAACGTCGATCCTGCGTCGCGCCTATTTCGAGGGCGCCGAATTTGAATCCTTGCTGGAGGCTCCGATGCCACCCGAACCCGTCGTCCCACCAAGCGCCTCAGGCGACACTTTTAGCAATCTGCCGCTGCTCGATTTTTCGCACGCCGATGAGGCGGGTGCTTTGCGCGAGGCGCTGGTTGATGTTCGCGCCTCCCTGCCGCGCCGCCATGCGCTTGATCTGCCGGGCTGTTCATTGCCGCCGGTCGGCGTGCATCTCGCGTGCAACCCGGCCCAGCCGACCGAAGGGCTTGGCGAAGTTGAACTGGCTGGCGTTGAACATGTAAACGCCGCCGTCGCGCAAGCTGCCGACGCCTTTCCGCGCTGGGCGGCGACAGCAGTGGCAGAACGCTGCGCCATCCTGCGCCGCGCTGCTGAACTGATCGCTGCCGAGCGCCACGCGCTGGCCGCACTGGAGATTCTTGAAACCGGCAAGAGCTGGCGCGAAGCCGACGCCGACGTGGCCGAGGCCGTCGACTTCCTGCGCTATTACGCCGGGCAGATGGCAACACTCGACGGCTGGAAACAGAGCACGGCCTTCCCCGGCGAAGACAACCGCCTCGCTTACGCACCACGCGGTGTCGCGGTGGTCATCGCGCCATGGAATTTCCCGCTCGCCATCCTCGCCGGGATGACCTCGGCGGCGCTGGTCGCCGGCAACACGGTAGTGATGAAGCCGGCGCTACCGGCCTTGCTGATCGGCCACGAGTTTTTGCGCCTGCTGCGCGCCGCAGGCCTGCCACCCGAGGTCTGCCAGTTGCTCCCCGGCGGACCCGAAGTCGGCGCCCAATTGGTGGCGCACCGGCAGACCCACATCATCGCCTTCACCGGCTCGCGCGCCGTTGGCCTCAATATTCTGCACAGCGCCCACACACCGGCGGCAGGGCAGACTCACGTCAAACAGGTGGTTTGTGAAATGGGCGGCAAGAACGCGATCATCGTCGATAGCGACGCCGATCTTGACGAGTCAGTCAGCGGCATCATCGCTTCGGCCTTCGGTTATCAGGGGCAAAAATGCTCGGCGTGTTCGCGCGTCATCGCCGTTGGCGAGGTGCACGATGCGCTGCTCGAACGCCTGATCGGCGCCGCTGAAGCACTGGCCTGGGGCCCGCCGGAAGACCCGGCCTACAGCCATGGCCCGCTGATCACGCAGGCGGCACAGCAAAAAGCGCTCGACTACATAGCCATCGGCGCCAGCGAAGGCCGTCTGGCCTGGCAAGGAAAACTGCCGGACGACAATCAGGGCGGCTGGTACGTGCCGCCGACCATCATCGCCGGCATTCGGCCGGAACACCGGCTCGCCCGCGAGGAAGTTTTCGGGCCGGTACTCGCCGTGCTCAAGGCGCCTGATTTCGAAACGGCATTGGCCTGGGCGAGAGACAGTGATTACGCACTGACCGGCGGACTCTACTCGCGCTTGCCGGCACATCTAGAACGCGCGCGAATCGCTTTCCCGGTTGGCAATCTTTACCTGAATCGCAAGATCACCGGCGCGCGTGTCGGTGTGCAGCCTTTTGGTGGTGTCGCGCTATCCGGTACCGGCGTACAGGCCGGCGGCGCAGATTACCTGAAGCAGTTTTTGTGGAGCCGCTGCATTTCGGAAAACACGATGCGGCATGGATATATTCCGGAACGGTAAGCGCAAACAGGAAACGAGTCGCTTCCCCCTCTCGCCAGAGGCAATGTGTTGTATAGTATGCAATCGTAAAAAATAAAAATAAGCACCCTGCAGAACAGCCTTGCGTTTGGCTGCTGCACTCGGCCGCAAGCTGCACCGGAGGAGGCGTTCATGCCTGGCATCTTCAACCAAGAAATTCCTGCAATCGAGTCCTCGTCACCCGAGGACTGCTACTCGATCTGCGCCACACGTGCGCTTGACGCCGACGAGCACGCCGCCGGCCTGAACCACTGGAAACAGGATTACGAGCAGTTGTCGGCCGGACTTTTCCACGGCACGCTGGAAGAAATCTGGTTCGACAACATCCAGTTTTTCCGCGAGAGAACCGATCAGGTGGTGCACGAGACCGGGCAAGCCTGGGAGGGATCTCGCACAATCGGCGTCCCGATTTGGCTGGGTAGTGACGGTTCCTTCTCCGGCAATGAAATTCTGCCCAATTCACTGATCACCCTCGGCGACGGCGGCGAGCTGAATTTCCGCACGCCGCAGCATCTCGACGTGCTCGCCGTCACGGTCGACGCCGCCAGTCTCCGCGAATATGGCGAGCAGATCTGGCAAGTCGATACCGAACAGAAAATGCCGCGTTCCGGCCTGATCACGCCACCGGCCGAAGCCACCAACGCGCTGCGCCAGTTTCTCCTGATGCTGCTGTCGACGCTGGAAGCCAGCCCGAAGCTGCTCAACTACGCGCCGATCCGCAAGGGAATCGAACAGGAAGTGTTCAACAAGATCGTCTGCACGGTCAATGAAGCCCCCGAGCAGCGCCCGGCACCGGAGCCCGGCTCGCGGCACCGCATCGTCGCGATGGCGCGCGATTATCAGCTGGCCCACATCGATGAACCGGTCACCGTCGCCGACCTGTGCACGGCACTGAAGATATCCCGGCGCACGCTGCAATACAGCTTCCAGGCGGTACTCAACGTCAACCCTGTAGCCTGGTTGCGCGCCACCCGTATGAACGGCGTACGCCGTTCGCTGAAGGCGGCGCGCCACGATCCACGCGCGACGGTGTCCGACCTCGCTGCACGCTGGGGCTTCTGGCACCTGTCGGCCTTCGCTGCCGACTACAAGCTGATGTTCGGCGAGCTGCCATCGCAAACCCTGCGCCAGACGACGCCTGCCGTCTGGCACTGAACATTTAGCAGCCTGTCGGGCTATTCCGGTCCGGTCCAGCGCACCTCGGGGTAATAGCACATATAGCCGCTGGCGCAGTGTCCCGGAACCTTGCGGATGCTGACCGCCAGCGCCGCCGCGCTGCCTTCGTCGGCGCCCTGATTGATGCCGTCGAGCACCTGACGAACCATTTCGACACTCTTGATCTTGCGCTCGGTGGCGCCCTCGCGACCGGCGACCTTGACCGACGTGACACCGGCCTGGTGCATGCGCTGCATCGCGCACAGACCGCAGGGCCCGAACGGATAGCCTTCCTCAGTGTTCGAGAAGCCGCAGCCGAAGCGATACCACAGCCAGCGTTTGTAATCGGCGTCGTTCTGCGCGTGCCGGCGTAGCAGGCGGCTGGACAGCGGCTGCCCGGCCGGGTCCTGATAGTTCATCGCATAGCTGTCCACGCAAATCGGCCCGCCCAGGCGTGACGGCAGGTGCACGGTGTGGCACAACCCTTCCTCGAATACGCAACCGTCATTGAGAACAAAGACTTCGATCTCGACGTCTGGCGCGGCGCGCGCCATGCGCTCGATCTCGGCGAGCGTTACGTCGCGCGGCAGGATCACCCGGCGCACGCCAAGATCGCGCAGCAGCGCGATGGCTGCGGAATTGCGGCAGTTGGCCACCGAGCTGGCATGAATCGCCAGATCCGGCACCTCGTCGTGCAGGGCGGTGATCAGCGGCAGGTCGGCGACGATCACCGCATCGCCGCCCATGCCCTGAAATCGCGTCGCGATATCGATCAGCGCGCCATGAAAATTCTCGCCGTAGTGCTGCGCGTTGAGCACCAGAAACAGCTCGCCGGCGCCAGCATGCGCCGTCTGCACCGCCTGTTCGAGCGCCGCGTAATTCGGCAGGTTGCCAAAATAGCGGCGATTCACCGCACCGGTGTTGAAGCGCGCCACCCAGTCCGGCGGCACAATGCCGCAGTACAGCTCATTGGCCCCGGCCTGCAGCAGCAGGGGTATCTCTTCCAGACGGCTGATCGGCGCGGTGATCTTCATAGCGACGAGAGCACCAGGCGCGACACTCGGCGTTCGCGTACCGCCTCGGCGGCTGCCGCGAGCAGCGCCGCATCGTAGCGATAGAACATCGTCGTGCCGCGCTGCGCGGTGCGCAGGCTGTTGCGCGACGCGCCGCATTTGCCCCCTTCGCCGAGCTGGCCGGGTTGGCCACCTTCCACTTCGACGACGCCCAGGCACTCGCGCCGGCAGGCGCCGCCCGGCGCAAACTTCAGCGCCGCCGGTTGCGCCAGCGAACCGACCTTGCACAGCCGCCCCTTGGCGACGTAGGCGTACGGCGCGTGCAGGGCGAGCGTGACGCCGGGCGAAGCAAAAAAATCGCTGCCGGCAAACGGCGGTACGTCGAGTTCGATGCGTTCGATGCCGAGCGAATGGAGAATGCGCAACTGCCGCTCAGCACGAAATCCGGCCGGATAGAGCTGCGCCCACTGCTCGCCGGGCAGGCGCGGATCCTTGATCATTTTCGACAGCTGGCGGCCGGCGACAACACGCAAGCCGGGAAAATCGCGATGCACCAGGCTGGCCACCCCCCAGTCGTTGGCCAGCACCTCGCTGCCCGCCGGCAGCAGGGGCAGCAGCTCGGCCAGCCGTTCAAGCAGGGTGTCGTTGGCCACCGGCGTCGCCAGCACCAGGCGCAGCGCCCGCTGCCGCGCCAACTTCAGCGCCCGCGCCAGCTCCGCCACGTCGGGCAGCAGATGCTCGCAGAACTCGCTGCCGAAATAGAGATGCGAAACCGCGCAGTCAGCAGGCAACAACGCCAGCACCTCGGCATCGCCAAGAAAGGCCGCGACCGCCGAGGCGAGCAACGGCCCCTCGCCGGCCAGCTGCGCCAGATGACGCGGATCGGTGATCGACAGACCAAACTCAAGCGGCAAGGCATCGAGCGCGGGCGTCACGGCATTCACGGGAGTCGCGGCGGCGCTCATCAACTGCGGCACTCACGGCCGACGAAACCGGCGCCGGCGCGCAGATGCGCCAGCAGGTCGGCGTAGCCGGCCGTCGGCTGCGCGGCAAAGAACGCAGCAGCGAAGCCCGAAACACGCGCTGCGGCGTAGCTCGCGCCGCCCCCGGCAGCCGGCGGCAGCGCACACGGCGAGGCACCGAAATGCGGCCTGTCGGACAGCACTGACCAACCACCAGCAAGGCAGCGCGCATCGCCGGACACGGCGATGACCTGCGGGTAAGCCGCCGGAAAAGTCGAGCCACCGCGCGCCGGACAGGCTGCGACCAGCGTCACGCCGGCCGCGCTGGCCCGTGCGCAAGCGTCACGCAGCAGCGTACGGTCAGCGTGCAGACCGAGGCTGAGATTGAGGACGCGTACCGAGTGCCCGACACACCAGTCGATAGCGTCAGCAAGCAGCCCGGCATCGATCGCCTGCGCTGCAGGAAAGACCTGCGCGTCGACAAATTCGACGCACTGCCCGGCACCGTCGGCAATCAGCGCAGCGACAGCGCTGCCGTGCCCGAGGCCGTCATCACACGGCGCGACGCGCTGCACCTGACCCTCCGGGCTGCGCACAAAGGCGCGTGCCGCCAGCACGGTCGGCAGCAGCGCCGGAGCGGCGCGATCAATGCCGGGATTGATACCGCTATCGACGACGCCAACGCGCACAGGTCTGAATTCAGCACGCATGGCGCAGCTCCGGTGGCGCGCAGCTCGCCGCAACGCCGCTGCGCCAGTCGAATAACTGGCCGTCGCGCAGCAAATAGGCGTGGTCGCTGGCGTTCACCGTCTGCGCCTGATGCGTGATGACGATGCGCGTCGCCGTGGCAAAGATGCGGTCGACGGCGGCCATCATCCGCCAGCCCATGTCGTGGTCCACGGCGCTCGTCGTTTCATCGAGGATCAGGATGTCCGGCTGCTGCAGAACGGCGCGCGCCAGCGCCAGGCGCATGCGCTGACCGCGCGACAGGCGGTTGGCGGCGGCGCCGACCGGCGTATCGAGCAGATCCGGCGCCAGCGGCTGGCTGGCATAGCCGCTGGCCAGCAGGGCGGCGATCAGCGCCGCGTCGCCGGCATCCGGGCAGACGTGCAGCAGGTTGTCGCGCACATTGCCGGTGAAGAAAACCGGCTCCTGATCAACCACCGCAACGCGCTGTCGCCAGCCGGCGCGGTCAAACTGGCCGAGCTCCTGACCGGCGATGCGGATCTCGCCGCTGGCCGGCCGGAAGTGCCCGAGCAGCAGGTCGATCAGGGTCGATTTCCCTTCGCCGGAAGGGCCGAGCAGCAACGTTTTTCCGCCGCCCGGAAAGCACGCCGAAGCGTCCTTCAGGACAAAGTTTTGCGCATCGTAGGCGAAGGTGACGCGGTCGAGGACGATGTCGCCGCGCAGCATCTCCGGCGGCATCATCCGCCCCGGCGTAGCGACCTGGCGCTCGGGCTGCCCGAGAATTTCGTCGAGGCGCTCGACGCTGACCCGGCACCGCTGCCAGCCGGTGAGCACGCCGCTGATCGTCTGCAGCGGCCCGGCGACGCGCGGCGCCAGAACGACGAAGGCGACCAGCACGCCAACGCTGAGCGAACCGTTCGCCAGAAAATAACCACCGACGCCAAGCAATGCGACGTTGCCGAGCGTGCCGATCATCTTTTGCACCGCGTTCAGCTGGAAGCCGGCCAGCTGATTGCCGTGCAGGGCCTGGTGGTAGTCGCCGTGCAGCGCGCGCAGGCCGGACAGCCGCGCATCGCCGGTGTGCGTCGTCTGGACGAATTTCATGGCGCGCAGCGAGTCGAGAAAATGGCTGGACAGCCGCGTCGCCTGTTCGCGCACGCCGCGCGTCGCCTGCTCGACGCGACCGCGCATGGCCAGTCCGGCGCCGATCTGGAAGGGGGCGACGACGAGCACCAGCAGCGTCAGCGCCGGACTCATCGAGGCCATAATGACAACCCCGACAATCAGCGAAAACAGCCCGTTGCACAGTGCCAGCGGCGCATCGACAAAGAAGCGCTGGACCTCGGCGACGTCGCCGTCGAAGCGCGCCAGGATGTCACCCTGCGCCGTTCGCGCGTAATAGGTCGGCGGCAGGCCCTGCAATTTGCTGAACACCCTTTCGCGCAGACGGAACAGGACGTGCGACGAGAGCGCCAGATAGTCGAAGCGGCTGACCGCTTCGATGGCCAGTCCGACCAGGCTGGCGGCGACCATGAACAGACAGACCCAGGCGATCGTGCCGACATCGGCGCGCAAAGCGCCCTCGTCAATCAGAATGCGCAGCAGCCAAGGCTGCAGCAGGACCAGCGTGCTGCTCGCCAGCGACAGGACGACGACAACCAGCGCCTGCCGCCGCCGCTCGCGCAGCAGGGGCCACACCCAGCGCGCGAATTGCAGCGTCTGCTGTCGGGAACGGCTACGTTCAGCGGACATGAGCGGCATGCTGCGCTAGTAGTTAGTCAACGAGAAAGTGCGAACCACCAAGACACCAAGTTCACCAAGATACACCAAGTTAAGATCATGTTTAGCCCAGAGGGCTTTGCATCTTGGTGAACCTTTGTGCTCTTGGTGACTTGGTGGTGAGGTTTTTTCGTTGTCTTTTAACATGACTGACTACTCGCGCCGGATCACGCGCAGGGAAGAAGTCCCCTGATCGGTGCCACCGGGAATGTTGATCTCACCGATCTGTTGCAGCGTCGTCGTATCGTGCACGGCGATCGTGTCGAGCGCGCCGCCCAGGTAAACCTCGCGCCCATCGCTGGAAATATTGATTGCATAGAAGGTCTGCTTCACCGTGCCGGTATGAACGACGCGTTTCTCAGCGAGGTCGATGCGCACCAACTGGTTCATTACCGCAAAAACATGATTACGATTGGTCGGGCTGACCACCGACGAAAACAGCGCGCGTGTCGCATTCTCGAATTCGTAAGCGCCAACCGTCTGGCTATCAAGATCAAAAGTGATGATGCCGGTTTTCATTGCTTCCGGCGACTTCGGATCGACGCCGGTCATCGCTGCGCCGTACGGCGTGGACATCATGCGCGCCTGCTCAAACTGCGGCCAGAAGGCCAGCACATCGGGTTCGCCGACGCCCGTGCGTTGCCAGTTGCGCAAGGGCAGCGTCTTGCGAATGCCGCCGTTCTGCGCGTCGATGACGTAGAAATCCCAACCCATGGCGACAAAGTGGTCGTTGCTGGTGCCGGGCAGCAGCATGCTGATCCGGCGCGGCGCCGGAATCGTGCGCAAGGGCTTGGCGCCGATGCCGTCAGCCGTCCGGTAGACGGCGAACTGCGTATCGAGCGCTTCATAGCGGTCCACCAGCAGGCGCACCGGCAGCAGATGGGCGTAAAGATACTGCCCGTCCTCGCTTACCGTCATGCCGAACATGTCCTTGACGCGCAGGTTGCCGTGCGAGAAATCGGCGCGGAACACCTCCTTGCCGCTCTCCAGCTCGATGCCGGAAACACTTTCGCCACGATTGGTCAGCACGTAGGCGACCTTGCCGTCGCGCGCGATCGACAGCGTGGACGGCAGACCGTCTCCGGGAATGTCGATGGTTTTCACGACACGGCGCGCCGCCGCGTCGATCAGGTGCAGCTGGTTCGGCCGGCTGGCGACCAGCAGATAGTCGGCCGCCGGGGCAGCGACCGTGAACAGGCCGATGACGGCCGCGAAGATCCAGCGCAGCATGGTCAGTCCTCCGGAAACAGGGTTTGCAGTTCGCGCCAGTCGCGCAGCGCCGAGTTCTTGCCCTCGGTCCAGTCGCGAGCGGTGTTCATGCTGTCGGCGAGCTGCGCCGGCCACCAGCACGGATCGGTACACCCGTAGAGGTCGGCTTCCATCGGCTGACAGAGGCTGGCGAAGCCGCCGAAGGCGTCGATCTCCCAGCCGGGGTCGAAGGTCGTCGTGCAGCCGACGACGGCGTTCATCGGCTGGACTTCGGCGGGCAATATGGACGTTTCTGACAATTCGGCCAGCGTGGCCGCCTTGACGTTGAGCGGGCGCAGATGCTTCATTGCAGGGGTCTCCGGGTGGACTTCGGCGAGCGGAAAAAATCAGGGTTGGCGAGCATGATTTCGCCGTAGCAGGTCAACCCGAAAGCCAGCCAGGAACGGATATGGTCGCAGTGGTCGAAAGTCGGTGAGAGCGGGTCGCCGTTACGTTGCCAGGCCTCGTGATAGCAACCGCCGGCGCAGATCGAACGCGCCGAACATGACGAACAGTCGATGTGGCCGCGCTGCGCCTCGTTGAGGAACTGGTCGAGTTGCGGCCGCGCGATGCCCTGGTCGAGGTCGCCGTAATGGCCGGTCGGCCCACCGGTGAAGCGATGGCACAACGATAGCTTGCCGCTTGCGCCGACCGCCAGCAGACCGACGCCGGCGCCGCAGGGCAGCGTCTTGCGCGTGCCGTTCCAGAGATCAAAGAGCATCTGGTTCATGTTCGCGAAGCCGTGCCGCTCCCCGCGTTTGGCGAGCGCTGTGTAGTTTTTGCCAAGGCGCTGCATGGCCGCAAAAACCTGCTCCATTTCATCGGGCGTCAGGCCGATCGGCGAAGTCGGGCTGGCGGTGACCGGCGCGAAGCCGACCTCTGCAAAACCGATCTCGTCGTGCAGGTGGCGGTAGATGCTTTCGACGTCGGTGTTGCCGCGCCCAAGCGTGACGCGCGCCGCCACCGGCAGCGCGTCGTAGCGCTCAAGCAGGCGACCGACGCGGGCGACGACGCTGCGATAGCTGCCCTTGCCGCCAATCGTCACGCGATGCTTGTCGTGCTGCGCCTCGTTGCCGTCCATGCTGACCGAAATGCCGAAGCGACGGGTGTTGAAAAAATCGATGATCTCGTCGCTGAGCAGCGTCGCGTTGGTCGTCACCGAGAAGCGTACGACCTTGCCGGTGCGTTCGCCTTGCTGCAACGCGTAGGCGGTCAGCTCACGCATCAGGGGAAAGCAGGTGAGCGGCTCGCCACCGAAGAAAGTGACGTTGACCTGCGCCGCTTCGCCGGCCTCGCTGAACAGCAGGTCGATGGCGCGCCGTCCGGTCTCCGGGTCCATTACCGAGGCGCGTCGAGGCGTCGTCAGATCCTCCCGATAGCAATAGCTGCACGACAGATTGCAGCCCGTGGTGAGGGTGATCACCAGCGTGTTGATAGCGCCGCCTTTGACGGCGCGCGGCTCGATTTCGTAAAGCTTGTGGTGGTCGGCGACGATGCCGAGTGCCAGCAGATCGCTCAGCGAATCGCAAATCTCGCCGGGCGAATAAATGCCGTCGAAGCGTTGCTCGATGTCGGCACCCTGCAGTGGTCGACCGGCTTCGAACAGATCGAGCAGCGCGCCGGAAACGGCGTCGAGCTCGAAGATCGAGGTCGTCGGCACGTGCAGGAGGACACGACCGCGCGTGTTGCGGGCGGTCTGGTAATTGTGCGGCTGGATATGCAGGCTGGTCATGGCGATTACCTCAGGGGCGGTGTATTCCAGCGCTGCACGGTGACCATCAGATGTGCTTCGCTGTCGATTTTTCGCTCGCCGTCGAGCACGCTGGCGATCACTTTCAAGTCGCCGGTATTGGTCTGGTTGTGGCGCGCCGGGTTGGGGCCGGCCGACGCCGGGATGAACTGACCGTGCGGTTCGATATGGCCGGCGAATTTGACGTCGTCTTCGGCGCGCGCCCGCTCGTCGTAGTTGTCGACGCGCCAGCTGGCCGGCAGTGCACCCAGACGCACGTCGTCGGCCGTTCCCGGCTGCCCGTCCGGCCCGTTCAGCCAGGCCACTGCGGCAAACTGCGCACTGACCGGGGCATTGGTGCCACCTCCGAGACGGGCAATACCGAACGCCGGCTCGACGCGCACGCTGTCGATCTGATGATAAATCGCCAGCGCCTGCCCGGCTTTCCCACCGGGGGCCAGGACCTGACGCACGCCGGCTGGCGCCTGCGCATCGACACTGACCAGCAGCTCGATCTCGTCGCTGCTGCGGCGCAAGACATCGAGCGTTTTGACGCCCGGCCCGAGGTCGGGCGGCGCGGCAAGTTTGACGCCGGAAATGCGCAGGCGTTGCGTGCTGCCCGCCTTGAGCAGGGTGGGCGATACGGCAAGTACGGTCGGCGCACTGCCGGGCACCACACGCACGGCGCGCAGACTGGCACCGACCTCGTCGGCGTTACGCAGAAACCAGCGACCGCTTAACTGATCGCCGTCGATGGCGAATACTGAACGCGTCGCTTCATTGCCGATGCTCGCATCGCCGCGCCATTCGTAGCCGGTATAGACGACCGACTCGCCTTCCCCGACCACCCGGTTGCCGGCGGCATACTGCAGGTCGTAGCGCGTCGTGTAGCGATCCTTGCCGAGCGGCTCGACGAAAAGGTAGCCGGTGTAGTCGCCCCAGCCCGGCCGATGCCCGGCGACCCGCCAGGTGCCGGCGGC
>JBIJCY010000241.1:0-4795 GCA_044344385.1 Rhodocyclaceae bacterium
CCACATCATGCGCGAGGTGGCTGGCCAGTGCAGCAATCCGGTGCTGCTTTTTTCCGGCGGCAAGGATTCGATCTGCATGCTGCGCGTCGCCGAAAAGGCGTTCCGCCCGGGCAAGTTCCCCTTCCCGTTGATGCATATTGACACCGGCCACAACTACAAGGAAGTTACCGACTTCCGTGACAAGCGCGCTGCCGAACTCGGCGAGCGCCTGATTGTTCGCTCGGTTGAAGACTCGATGGCGCGCGGCACCGTTGTTCTCAAGTCGGAAGGTGAATCACGCAACAAGCACCAGTCGGTGACCTTGCTCGAAGCGATCGAGGAATTCGGTTTCGACGCCTGCATTGGTGGCGCCCGGCGCGACGAAGAAAAGGCGCGCGCCAAGGAACGCATCTTCTCGTTCCGCGACGAGTTCGGCCAGTGGGATCCGAAGAACCAGCGTCCGGAACTGTGGGACCTCTACAACGCGCGCAGCTTCAAGGGCGAAAACATCCGCGTCTTCCCGATCTCGAACTGGACCGAAATCGACGTCTGGCAATACATCGAGCGCGAGAAACTCGAACTACCGTCGATCTACTTCGCACACCAGCGCCAGATCGTGCGCCGCCAGGGCGGCATGCTGCCGGTCACCGATGTGACGCCAGCGCGCGCCGGCGAGCCGATTGAAACACTGACCGTGCGCTTCCGCACCGTCGGCGACATCACCTGTACGGCGCCGGTCCTCTCCGACGCTGATACCGTGACGAAAATCATCGAAGAAACGGCAACGACAACGATCACCGAACGCGGCGCAACGCGCCTCGACGACCAGACGTCCGACGCTTCCATGGAACAACGCAAAAAAGAGGGCTACTTCTGATGCCGTACCGCAAGGGAAAGCCTGCTCAGCCCCCTGTTGCGGAAGAAAACAGAGTGTTGTACAATACAAGTACTGATATTGTACAACCGGAGTCGGCCATGACACCTCTGCTCACTGAACCCCTGCGTTTTTCGCAACTGCGCGCCAATCTATTCCAGATCGCTGACGCCGCACTGGCCAGCGGCGAGCCGGTACCGCTGGAGCGCAACGGCCAGCGGCTCTGGCTGGTTCCCGAGCGCCGCGAAAGCCGTATCGACCGCCTGCCCATCCTCGATATCGTCGTCGGCAATGTCGACGATCTGGTCAATCTGAATGTTGGCGAATGGAACGAAACCCGCAACCTCGGCTGACTTTTCTCGACACGCATATCGCGGTCTGGCTGTGTACCGAAAAACGGCACAGCTTTCCGCCTCGCGTGCGCACTGCTATCGAAGAAGGCTGGCTGGCCATTTCACCAATGGTTGAACTGGAACTGCAATTCCTGAACGAAATCGGGCGCATCAAGATCGGCAGTGCCGGCGTACTGAATGCGCTGGCGCATCTGCCGGTGCACATAGACCAAACACCATTTCACGCAGTTACCCAGGCTGCCAGCCTGCAAACCTGGACGCGCGACCCTTTCGACCGTCTGATCGTTGGCCAGGCAATTGCCGCCGGTGGCTGGTTGATCACTGCCGATACACTCATCCGCCAACAATTTACCCAGACGATCTGGGATTAACCTTGCGAAAAAATCATGTCCGCACCTGAAACCAACAAACCCAATATTGACAACGGCCTGCTGCGCTTCCTCACCTGCGGCAGCGTCGACGACGGCAAGAGCACGCTGATCGGCCGCCTGCTGTTCGACACCAAGACCATCCTCGCAGACACGCTGCACGCCATCACGCGCACTTCCGAGAAGCGTGGCATGGAAGCCGTTGACCTTTCCCTGCTCACCGACGGCCTGCAAGCCGAGCGTGAACAGGGCATCACCATCGACGTCGCCTACCGCTACTTCACCACCGGCACGCGTAAGTACATCATCGCCGACGCACCGGGCCACGAGCAGTACACGCGCAACATGGTGACCGCCGCCTCGACCGCTGACCTCGCCATCATCCTGATTGATGCACGCAAGGGCGTGCTGGCGCAAACGCGCCGCCACTCTTATCTGGCGCATCTGGTGAACATTCCGCACGTCGTCGTGGCGATCAACAAGATGGACCTCGTCGACTATTCACGCGAGACCTACGAGCAGATCAAGGCCGACTACGTCGCCTTTGCCGCGAAGCTCGGCATCCAGGACGTGCGCTTCATCCCGATGTCCGCGCTGAACGGCGACATGATCGTCGATCGCGGCGACCGTCTCGACTGGTACGATGGCCCGACGCTGCTCGACATCCTCGAAGCCGCACCGCCCGCGCACAACGCGCAGGCTGAAAAATTCCGTTTCCCGGTGCAATACGTCTGCCGTCCGCAGGATTCGGCCAACCCCGAACTGCACGACTATCGTGGTTTCATGGGTCGCGTTGAATCCGGCCAACTGGCCATCGGCGATGCCGTAACCGTATTGCCCTCGGGTATCGAAACCCGCGTCAAGGACATCCAGATTCTTGGCGAATCACTGCCACATGCCGTTGCCGAACAGTCGATCACCATCCTGCTCGCCGAGGAAATCGACATTTCGCGCGGCGACATGATCGTCAAGACCAGCGAACTACCGAACGTCACCAAGCAGATCGACGTCATGCTCTGCTGGCTCTCAGAATCGCCACTCGACCCGCGCCGCAAATACCTGATCCGCCACACGACGCGCGACAGCAAGGCGATGCTCGCCGGCATCGAGTTCCGCATGGACATCAACACGATGGAGCGTCAGCCGGCAGAAAAACTGGCGATGAACGACATCGCCAAGGTCAGCTTCAAACTGGCGCAACCGATCTTTGCCGACCCCTATGTCGAAAGCCGTGGCACCGGCGCTTTCATCGTCATTGACGAGTCGAGCAACAACACGGTGGGCGCGGGGATGATCGTCTGATTGACAACATTTCAGCTAACGATAAAAAACGCCGGGGCACACCCCGGCGTTTTTTATTTTCGCTACCTATATCTTGAACGGATGCCTCTACCCAATGAGGTAATCGCCAAAAAAAGGGGGTAATGGTGTGGCGCAATACCCCAATATGAATTAGGATTACCCCATTTTCTCACCCCCCCAAAAACCATGCACTCACTGACGCCGGACTACCTCGCCAAGCTGCGTTTTGACACGCAGCAACTGGCAACGCTGCGCGCCCTCGGCGAGTACCGGGGCAAGCAGCTTTTATACGTCGCCCAGTCGCCAGAGGTGCTGAGTGATCTGCGGCAAGTGGCGGTCGTCGAATCGACGGAGTCCTCAAATCGTCTTGAAGGCGTGGTCGTTGCCGCCCACCGGCTCAAGTCGCTGGTGCTTAAAAACGCCACACCCAAGAGCCGTTCCGAGCAAGAAATCGCTGGCTACCGTGATGCCTTGGGACTGATCCACGAAAGCGCAGAACAAATGCCTTTTTCGGAGGGCACTATTCTCCAGTTGCACAGCATTTTGTATCACTACATGCCACAGCCGGGGGGCCACTGGAAGGCCACTAATAACGACATCATTGAGCGCCGCCCCGATGGTAGCTCGCGCATCCGCTTTCGCCCCGTAGCGGCGCACCTCACGCCCATGGCGATGACGGACACCATTGCGCGCTACCGCATCGCACTCGATCAACATCTGGCCGACCCACTGGTACTGGTGCCACTGGTCATCCTGGATTTCTTGTGCGCGCATCCATTCCCTGATGGGAATGGCCGCATGGCCCGGCTGCTCACCTTGCAACTGCTCTACCACGCCGACTACACCGTGGGCCGCTTCATCAGTCTGGAACGTATCTTCGAGGAATCTTCGGTGCGTTATTACGAAACGCTGGAGGCCAGTTCACAGGGCTGGCACGAAGGCGCTCACAATATCGCCCCATGGCTCAACTACTTTTGGGGTGCTCTGTTGCGTGCCTACAAGGAATTCGAAGATCGCGTCGGTACCATTGAGCGCGGGCGTGGTGCCAAAGGCGACCGGGTACGAGCAGAGATTCTGAAACGTAATTTGCCGTTTTCCATCTCGGAAATCGAAGAAGCCTGCCCCGGCGTCAGCCGCGACATGGTGCGGCTGGTGTTACGCACCATGAAGGCGGAAGGTTTGATTGCCCCCACGGGCAAGGGACGCGGGGCCAAGTGGGTCAGCCTGACAAAAACGAAACAAGTGCAGGGAGATCAGCTCTGATGGTTTTCAGCGAAGACTCACGCGTCAAGATTCCCTGCATCCTGCATCTGGTGCGGCTTGGCTATCGCTATCTTTCCCTGAAAGAGGCCGTTTGGGACCAAGAAACCAATATCTTCCCCACACTTTTCAATGAAGGCATCGCCCGCATCAACCCTGATTTGAGTGCGGAAGATGTCACCCGATTGCTGGCCGGCGTCAAACTCCTGCTGGATAACGAAGACCTCGGCAAGGCCTTCTACGAGAAGCTCACGGAACGCTCGGGCATCCGGCTGATCGACTTCGAGAACTTCAACAACAACCACTTTCACGTCGTCACCGAGATGACCTGCAAGAACGGCGACGATGAATTCCGGCCCGACATCACCTTGCTCATCAACGGCATGCCTTTGGCCTTCATCGAGGTCAAGAAGCCCAATAACCGCGAAGGCGTGCTGGCCGAGCGCAACCGCATCATCACGCGCAGCCGCAATCCAAAATTCCGGCGCTTTATCAACATCGCCCAGTTGATGGTCTTCTCCAACAACATGGAGTACGACGACGGCTCACCGCAGCCCATTGAGGGCGCGTTCTATGCCAGCCCATCCTATGACGCGCCCGTCTTTAACTACTTCCGCGAAGAAGAAACGCTGAACCAGGCTGAGCTGCTGGCGGATGAA
>JBIJCY010000028.1:0-16022 GCA_044344385.1 Rhodocyclaceae bacterium
GGTGTCGATCGATTCACCGATGGCAGCTGTCCGGTTGCCTGTTATCGACGGGCAACTTCATCATCGTCATGACTTCATGGCTTGACGGCGTGTATTATCGTAAAAAAGATAAACTTTCTCCCGTTCTACATATTCCCTGTCCATGAATATCAGCGTAGAAAACCAAGGCGACATCCTCATCGTTGACGATAAGGCCGAGAATCTGGCTGTGCTTCGAGAGTTTCTGGAGCAGGCTGGTTTCAAGGTGCGCCCCGCTTTGTCCGGGAGTCTGGCGCTGAAGGCGGTGGCGGCCAGCTTGCCCGAGTTGATTCTGCTCGATATCCGCATGCCGGGAATGGACGGCTTTGAGGTGTGCCGCGCGCTGAAGGCGGATCCACTCAGTCGGGACATTCCGGTGATTTTCGTCAGTGCCCTGCAGGATTTATCTGATCGGACTGCGGCCTTCGCGGCCGGCGGGGTTGATTACGTTAGCAAGCCTTTCTTTGAAGAGGAAGTCCTGGCCCGGGTGCGCACTCATATCCATTTTTATCGCAGTACGCAGCAACTGGCTGCGATGCTCACGACAAGAACCATTGAGCGTGACGAAGCCGGGGTACGGCTGGTGATGGCTATGGCCTGCGCTGATCTCGCCGCATGGGACTGGGATATCGAAACCGGGGACGTCGTTTTTAATGAACGATGGGCGGCAATGCGCGGCCTGCATCTGGATGATATTAATCCTCACATCAGTTCGTGGCAGGACGGGTTATTTTTCGATGATATTCCCGTTGTTACGGCGGCTCTTGCCGAACATTTTTCCGGTAATGCCTCAATTTTCCGAACGGAATACCGGCTGCGCACCAGTGCCGGATCAAACGTCTGGGTCATGAATCAGGGTAGAGTGATCAAGCGCGATGCCGACGGGAAGCCGCTGCGCATGCTGGGTATCGAGATGGATATCAGCGAGCGAAAGAAAGTCGAAGAGTCTTTAGTGAAAAAGATCCAGGAGCTGGCGGACAGCGAGAAGCATCTGGCGCAGCTTTCGGTTTTTCTGCAGCAGGTGCGCGAGGACGACCGGGCGCATTTTGCGCGGGAATTGCATGATGAGCTGGGGCAGAACCTGACGGCGCTACGCATGGATTTTAACCAACTGGCGAATCAATGCATTCCCAGCGCCTGTGCGCACAATTTCAGGCTCACAACCATTGATCAGATGATCAGCACGACAACAGATTCGGTGCGGCGTATCTGCGAGGATCTTCGTCCCGGTATGCTCGACGATCTTGGCCTTGAGGCAGCACTCTCCAGTTATGCAAAACGGTTTTCATGCCAGTTTGATATTGCCTGCGATCTGGCGCTGGATCGCGAAGACTATGGACTCGAAGAGCCGGTGTCGACCGCCATCTTCCGAATTGTGCAGGAGTCTCTGACCAATATAGCCAGGCATGCGCACGCTTCCCATGCCATGGTTTCCCTGCAGGATCGCGGTAGCGATCTGCTGCTGATTATTGCCGACGACGGCTGTGGCTTGCCTGCAGAACTGACTGGCGAGAAAAAGACCTACGGCCTGCTAGGCATGCGCGAGCGGGTCAATATGTTGTGCGGCACGATTTCCATCGACAGCGCTGTGGGCCGTGGAACGCATATCGAGGTCAGCATTCCCCGCAAACGGGAGCCGTTTGCATGATCAATATCCTGATCGCCGATGACCATACACTGATGCGCGACGGCCTGAAACAGATTCTGGCCGCCAGCGGCGATGTCATTGTCGGCGGTGAAGCCTGTGATGGATTCCAGGCCCTTGACATGGTCCGTAGCGGGACGTGGGACATGCTCCTGCTCGACATGTCGATGCCCGGCAAGAGCGGTGTCGAACTGATCAAACAGATCAAGGCAGAGAAGCCCCATTTGCCGATTCTCGTCCTCAGCATGCACAAGGAGGATGAGTACGCCGTGCGCACCATCCGCGCTGGCGCCTCGGGCTACCTGTGCAAGGACAGCGCTTCGCAGCAACTGTTGACTGCGATCCGCAAAGTGGCCGGCGGGGGACGCTTCATCAGTCCTGAATTCGCCGGCGACCTGGCCTTCGGCCTGATCCTGCATGACGAGCGTCCGCCGCACACTTTACTGTCGGACCGCGAGCTGCAGATCTTTCACATGATCGCCGCTGGCGGTGGTGGTACTGAAATCGCCCAGAAGCTCAATCTCAGTGCAAAAACCGTCAGCACCTACAAGACGCGCATTTTGCAGAAGATGCAGCTCTCCAGCGTCGCCGATCTGGCGCGCTATGCCATGAAGCAGGGTTTGCTGGAAGATTCGCCCGGTCTTTGAGTCGCCGGTGACCGGAACTCACATGGTGCAATGCCCTTCGGTTATTGCACCCTACGAGTTTCAGGTTGCCTCAAACGCCCTTAGGGTGCCCCCCAAGGGGATTTCCTGCGGGGCACAATAAGCGTAGCGCATTGCACCAAGCAGTCTGTAGGAAAAATCCCACAACAAGTCGCGCCAGTCGCCTATACCCGGGCCGTGTTGATCGGATCAGCATGTCGTTCTGTTCATTCGGAACGCTGGTGGCGCTGATGAAAATACTTCTGGTAGAAGACTCGCGGATCCTGCGTGAACGCCTGCGCAACATGATCGCTGTCATCCCTAATGCCGATCTGGTCGCCGAAGCCGACAACGAAGGCGATGCCTTGCTTCATCTGGAAAAGCACCGTCCCGATGTTGCCGTGCTCGACATCCGCCTGAAGACCGGTAGCGGTCTCACGGTGCTCGAACACATCAAGGCGGTCTATCCGGAGACGATCATCATCGTGCTGACCAATTACGGTCAGGTGGAATATCGCAGCAAGTGTATCGGGCTTGGCGCCCACTACTTTTTCGACAAAACCCGCGACATTGAAGCGTTCGATAAATTGTTGCTTGATTTGAGTCAGGCCGCGATGGCGACGCATTGAAGTCGCGTGTTGCTGATTTGATTAATTCACACATAAGCACGAATAACACCGGGAGGCAGTAATGCAAAACCCAACATTAACGGTTTCTTCAATTGGTATCGCGCCCATGCTGGCGGCTGCAATCGGTGCCGGTCTGCTGCTCTGGAGTACGGCCTCCATGACACTTGGCATATCACTGGCTGGCGGCCTGCTGGCTCTGGCGGCCGGCGCTTCGTACTGGGAGCGGCTGGCCATCCGGGCTGCACTTGATCAGGCTGCCGCCGAGCGCGCAGCCACCGTCGCCAAGCCTGACATGATGCCCTACACCCAAAGCCTGCATGAAGTGGCCGATGCCTCCATGGCGCGCTGGTCGAAGCATATCGACATCGCACGCTTGCAAACCGAAGGTGCAGGGACGCAATTGACGCACGACTTCGACGCCATCCTCGGTAAGTTGCGCCAGATGCTCGATACCCACGAGAGCGATTCGGCGCAGGGCGTCGTCGCCGTCATCGAGCAATCGCGCGGCGAGCTGTCCGGCATGCTGGAGCGACTCAATCACGCTTTTGACGCGCAGAAGCCGATGCTTGACGAATTCGTCAGTCTTGAGGCGGTGACTGCCGATCTCAAGCGGATGGCCAACGGCGTTGGTGACATTGCCAAGCAAACCAACCTGCTCGCACTCAACGCCGCCATCGAGGCGGCACGAGCCGGCGAGGCCGGGCGTGGTTTTGCCGTGGTCGCCGACGAAGTGCGCAAGCTCTCCGACCAGTCGGGCAAGCTGGCCAAGCAGATCCAGGAGAAGGTCGATGCGGTGAACGCCGCGACTGGCTCGGCACTGGCCATGGCCGGGCAGATGTCGCACCAGAACGAGACGCTGGTGACCAGCTCGGATACGGTCATCGGCGATGTGCTGGAGCGCTTCAGCGGCGTGGTGCAAGGCCTTAGCCATGCCTCACAGCGCATGGCCGCAGGCAGTCAGGACGTGCGCGAGAAGGTCGAGTCCGTACTGGTGCATCTGCAGTTTCAGGATCGCATGAGCCAGATTCTTGCTGCCGTACTTAATGACATCGAGCGCCTGCTGGTACGCCTGCGCGAGCAGGAAGGGCGCGTCACGCGTGGCGAATCGCCGGAACTCTTCGATTCGCGGGCATGGGTTGCGGAGCTTGAGCGCACCTATACCACCCTTGAGCAGCACGACGCGCAGCACCCGGGTGCAAAAGGCCAGGTAGCGGCCACTGAAATTACCTTCTTTTAATCTGAACCGAGGAGACTGACATGAGCAAGACCATTCTGGTTGTGGACGATTCCGCCTCGATGCGGCAGGTCGTCAGCATGGCGCTGAAAGGCGGTGGCTACGATGTCATTGAAGCCTGCGACGGCAAGGACGCATTGACCAAGTTGGGCGGACAGAAAATCCATCTGGTGATCAGCGACGTCAACATGCCGAACATGGATGGCATCACCTTCGTCCGCGAGATGAAGAAGAACCCTGCCTACAAATTCGTGCCGGTGATCATGCTCACCACCGAAGGCAACGAAGAGAAGAAGAAAGCCGGGCAGGACGCGGGCGCCAAGGCCTGGGTGGTCAAACCTTTCCAGCCGGCGCAAATGCTCGCTGCGGTCTCCAAACTGCTGATGATGTGAGGCTGCCATGAGTATCGAGATAGAGCGCACAGGGAAAGCCGCCAGGGTGACGCTGATCGGTGAGCTGACCATCTACAGCGTCGCCGAGATCAAGGCTGGCCTTGCCGAAGCGATGAGCGGTGCCGACGAGGTCGAGGTCGACTTGCAAGGCGTCACCGAGATGGATACCGCCGGTCTGCAACTGATGCTGATCGCCAAGCGTAATCCGGGCAAGGACGTGCGCTTTATCAATCATCCGCAGTCTGTCCTGCGTCTCGTCGATCTGGCCAATCTCGGAGAGGTTTTCGGCGATCCGCTGTTCATTTCCGCGACCGGATCCTGAGGAGGAACGTCATGAGCAATAACAGCCTATCCAGCGACCTGCAGCAGGCCCTCGGCACCTTCATGCAGGAAGCCGGCGAGTTGCTTGAAGAGATGGAAGCCATCCTGCTGCGCGCCGAAGAAGGCAACAGCCTTGAAGACGACCTCAGCGCACTGTTCCGCTGCGCACACACCATCAAGGGCTCGGGCGGGCTGTTCGGTCTGGATGAAGTCGTGCGCTTCACCCACGTTGTCGAAAACGTCCTCGATCGCCTGCGCAACGGCAAGATGCAGTTCGACAGCGACCTGATCAGCCTGCTGCTTGAATGCCAGGACCACATCTCCCACCTGATCGCTGCAGTGGCAGAAAACACCGAAGAGCCGATTGCGCGCAGCGACGAACTCCTGCTTCGCCTGCAAGCCGTGCTCGGCGTCGAAGGCGGCGCCGTTACCGCGCAAACAGCCGCGCATGCCCCCGAACCTGAAATCACCGCCAGCGGCGGCGGCGCGCTCGGTTCCGACCACTGGCACCTCTCACTGCGCTTTGGCCGGCAGGTATTGCAGGAAGGCATGGACCCGCTGGCCTTCATCAACTACCTGACCCACTACGGCACGCTGGTGCACGTTGAAACCATACTCGACGCCTTGCCCGTCTTTGCCGAAGCCGATCCCGAACTCTGTTACCTTGGTTTCGAAGTCGCTCTGCGCAGCACGGCGACCAAGGACGAAATCGAAGGCGTCTTCGAATTCGTCCGTGACGGCTCGCAAATCATTATCCTGCCGCCGCAGAGCCAGATCTCCGAATACCTGCGCCTGATCGAAACGCTGAACGAAGACGTCGAACGGATCGGCGAAATGCTCGTCGCCTGTGGCTCGGTCACCGCACACGAACTGGCGCAGGCGCTGGCCGCACAGAAAGCAGAGGCGCAAGGAATACGCCTCGGCGACATCCTCGTCGAACAGGGCGCCGTACAGGCCGTCGTCGTCGAAGCCGCCGCCGACAAACAAAAGCGCGGTGAAGACAAGCGTGGTGGCGAATCAAAAATCGTCAAGGTACCGGCCGACCGGCTCGACGCCCTGATCGACCGCGTCGGCGAACTCGTCATCGCCGGTGTCGGAACGCACCTGCAGATCAGCCGCATCGAACGCCCTGAACTGCTTGAATCAGCCGAAGTCCTCCTCTCGCTGGTCGAAGACATCCGTGACATGGCGCTGCGCCTGCGCATGGTCGCCATCGGCGAAGTCTTCTCGCGCTTCCCGCGCGTCGTGCGCGACGTCTCCAAGGAACTCGGCAAGGACATCGAACTGCGCATCAGCGGTGCCGAAGCCGAACTCGACAAATCGATGGTCGACAAGATCGGCGACCCCCTGATGCACCTCGTACGCAACTCGATGGACCACGGCATCGAATCGGCTGAAAGGCGCCTCGCAGCCGGCAAACCTGCACGCGGCACGGTCGAGCTTAACGCCTATCACGAATCGGGCAGTATCAACATCGAAGTCAAGGACGACGGCGGTGGCCTCGACCGCGAGCGCATCCTTAAAAAAGCCATCGAAAAAGGCATCGTCGCGCCGGATGCCGTATTGGCCGATCAGGACATCTATCGACTGATCCTTGCCGCTGGCTTTTCGACCGCAGAAAAAGTCACCAACCTCTCCGGTCGTGGTGTCGGTATGGACGTCGTGCGCAGCAATATCGAAGCCATGCGCGGAACGCTCGATATCGAGTCGGTGCCGGGGCAAAGCACCACCATGCGCCTCTGCCTGCCGCTCACGCTGGCCATCATCGACGGCTTTCATGTTGGCGTCGGCAGCTCGCACTTCATCATCCCGCTCGACATGGTCGACGAATGCATCGAACTGCCGCCGGAAATGGGCCATAAGGAATACCTCGAACACCGCAATCTGGCGCTGCCCTTTGTCCGCTTGCGTGAAGTGTTCGGTGAACAAGGCCCCGGCCATGCACGGCCGCGGGTCATCGTCGTGCGCTTTGGCAGCAAGCGCGCCGGTCTGGTCGTCGATCGAATTTACGGCAAGTGCCAGACGGTGATCAAGCCGCTCGGCCCGCTGTTTGCCGAGGTTCCGGCGGTATCGGGGTCAACGATTATTGGCAACGGCGAGGTCGGCATGATTCTCGATGTGCCGGCGCTGGTGCGGTATTTCGCGGGGGCGGAAAGTCGAAAAAACACTGGCACACCAACTCAAGCAGCAGTCCCAGCACATTGAATCACGGCATTTGAACAGCAGACAGCGTCACCCATCCAGGCGCCTGATTCAGGCGAAACAACAAGGAGAGCATCATGAACTTCAATAGTCTGAAAGCGAAATTGGCATTACTTCTGGTCATTGCCGTTCTTGGCCTTGTCCTTATCGGCGTTTCCGGCTATCTCGGGATGCGTGCGGCCAATGAAGGATTTACTGAGGTGGCTGACAATCGGCTGCCTGCAATCCTCGGTCTATCAATGATGAAATTGGGGAACCGGGCAATTCGTGTTGCTGGTGCAACGGTGTTCCGCTATAGAGATGATCCTAAAGCGCAGGACAAGGTTGCAATCCAGGCTGCAGCCATCAAAGCCGGCTTTGACGAGATCGCTGCCGGTCGCAAAATCTATGACCCACTACCGCAAAGCAAGGAAGAAGCGCTTCTCTGGAAAGATTTTCTCAACGTATGGGAGCCACGCAAAAAAGGCGGTGAACGACTCATGGCTGCCGCAGTGCAAATCAGCAAAACCAGTGATCCCGTGGCGTACAAACTAGCTTTTGAGGAATACGACAAAGCGAACGCAGATGTTCTCCCCCACGTAACCGCCATGCGAATAGCACTGGATAAAGTGGTTGAGCTGAACGTCAAAATGGCTGAAGAGGGTACAAAAGAAGCGCGTAGCCAAATTGATTCGGCACGTAACTTGATGATGATCATTGCGGGCATTGCAACCTTGGTAGTCGTCGCGCTGGGAGTGTTCATCATGACCGGTATCCTGAAACAAATGGGCGGGGAGCCGGCTGTCGCTACCCAGCTCGCGACCCGGATTGCGGAGGGTGATTTGTCGAGTAAGATTGAGCTCAAGGCCGGAGATAAGAGCAGTCTGATGGCTTCGATGCAGCAAATGAGTACGTCAATTCAGGCGCTGGTGGCCGATGCCAGCGCACTGTCCTCCGCAGCAACGCTAGGCAAACTGGAGACCCGCGCCGATGCGGCCAAGCACAAGGGCGAATTCCGCGCCATCATCGACGGCATCAATGCCACTATGGACGCGGTGGTCGAGCCGATCAACGACGTTAAGCGTGTAATGCTGGCGGTCGAGGCGGGCGACCTCATGCAAAGCATCAACGCCGACTATCAGGGCGACTTCGGTGTCCTGCAGTCGAGCGTAAATAATACGGTGGCAAAACTGGCGGAGACCATATCCAGGGTCAGCAACTCGGCAGTCGAACTGACCAGTGCCTCAGCTCAGGTTTCTTCAACTTCGCAGGTGCTCTCGCAAGCCACCTCGGAGCAGGCGGCCAGCCTTGAACAGACGACCTCGGCGATTGAAGAAATGTCGGCGTCGATTGCACAGAATACCGACAACGCCAAGACTACCGACGGCATTGCGCGCAAATCGTCGGAAGACGCACTGGCCGGTGGCGAAGCGGTGCGGTCAACAGTCGCAGCGATGAAATCGATTGCCGGCAAGATCTCGATCATCGACGATATCGCCTACCGCACCGATCTGCTGGCACTCAACGCAGCCATCGAAGCGGCACGCGCTGGCGAACACGGCAAGGGTTTTGCCGTAGTAGCGGCCGAAGTCAGGAAGCTCGCCGAGCGTAGCCAGATCGCCGCGCAGGAGATTGGTGAGCTGGCGACCAATAGCGTTGAGACTGCCGAACGTGCGGGCAGCCTGCTCGAAACCATGCTGCCGTCAATCCGCAAGACCGCCGATCTTGTGCGCGAAATTACCGCAGCGTCGGAAGAGCAAACGACGGGGTCCGGCCAGATCAGCCAGGCCATGGCGCAAATGAACGGCGTCACGCAACAAAATGCCTCCGCCGCCGAGGAGCTCTCGGCAACTGCCGAAGAAATGAAGGGGCAGGCAGAAAATCTCAAGGAATTGATGGCGCAGTTCACGGTCGCGGGTAGTGGCGTTGTGGTTGCTCGCCCTGTCAAAGCGGGCAGAGCAAGCAAAAATAAGCCGATTGCTGCCGACTTGACGAAAGATTTTGAGCGCTTTTAAGGAGCACGCCATGAGCACTGAACTATCAGTCCCCGCCAGCGCTAACCAACAACTGGCGGCGGCCGGCAAAAATCAGCAAGGAGCAACTGCCGCAGGAGCACTCTACCTCGCCTTCCGCCTGGCCGACGAAGTTTACGCCATCGACATTCTCTGCATCCGGGAAATCCTTGAATACAGCCTGCCGACCAGCGTTCCGATGATGCCGCCGTCAGTGCGTGGCGTGATCAACCTGCGTGGCGCTGTGGTGCCGGTGATTGATCTCGCCGTCCGCTTTGGCCGCGCGGCCACTGGCGTTGGCAAACGCACGTGCATTGTTATCGTAGAAGTGCAGCACGCCGGGGCGACGCACATCCTTGGCCTGATGGTCGATGGGGTGAATGCGGTGATGGAGATTGGCGCTGACAGCATCGAGGTGGCGCCGGCCTTCGGTACGCAGGTCAACACCGAATTCATCGCCGGCATGGCCCGTGTCGATGGCCGCTTCGTGATCATTCTGGATACCGGACGTGTGTTGTCGATTGCGGAGATGGCTGCGGTAAAAGCGGTTGGAACGACGGCCTAAAAGGTCAGCCGAATATCAGCGGGCGTGGGGGACGGTTAAGTCATGGGGCGAAAAATAAAGATACTGGCATTGAGCAGTACTAAGCGCCCCGTGCATCGCTCAATGCGGCGTTGCCGCACGCCCGTGCAAGCTCAGGCCCAGCGCCTTGATTACTTTCAGGATGGTTGCAAACTCGGGATTTCCTTCCCCCGACAGCGCACGATACAAACCCTCTCTAGCCAGGCCCGTGTCGCGCGCCAGCTGCGTCATGCCGCGTGCCCGAGCTATATTTCCGAGGGCTTTGGCAATAAAAGCCGGATCGTCTCCCGCTTCCTCAAGGCAGGCCTCGAAATACAAGGCAATGTCCTCTTCTGTTTTAAGGTACTCCGCCGAATCCCAAGGGGTGGTGTGTGTTTTGCTCACGGTAATCTCCTGAACTGCTTAAAGGTTGCGGGCAAGCGTGATTGCCCGCTTGATGTCTTTGACTTGCGTACTTTTCTCGCCACCGGCCAGCAGGATAATCAACTCAGCACCGCGCTGCGTGTAATAGATCCGCCAACCGCAACCGAAATGCAGACGCAACTCACTGACGCTTTCACCTACCGGGGCAACATCCCCCGGATTGCCATCAGCCAATCGATCAAGTCGGGCATTGATTCTCGCCTTTACCCCGGCATCCGTCAGCTTCATGAACCACGTACTGTACTCGTCGGTTTTTCGCATTTCAATCATGGGATAACCGTAACCCATGATGCACAATTCGTCAAGAACAACAACCGGGCTGGAGCTTGAATCATGGCAAAAAAAATCAAGGTGATGGTGGTCGACGACTCGGCCGTGGTACGCCAGGTGATGAGCGCCATCCTTGGGCGTGATCCCGATATTCAGGTAATCGGTACCGCGCCCGACCCGATTTTCGCCATTGAAAAAATGCGCAAGGACTGGCCCGATGTGGTGACGCTCGATGTCGAAATGCCGCGTATGGATGGCATCACCTTTCTCGGTCAGTTGATGGCCGAGCGGCCGACGCCGGTGGTGATCTGTTCATCGCTGACCACCAGCGGCGCTGAAACCACACTGCAGGCGCTGTCGGCCGGCGCGGTGTCCATCATTACCAAGCCCGGCATGGGGGTTGGCGACTTTCTGCAGGATTCTAGCGACGATCTGGTCGCCGCCGTCAAGGCCGCGGCGCGCGCCAACATGGGCGCCGTGCAGCGCAGCGCGCAGTTGCGCACGAAAGCGCACCCTCCGGCCCCGCACGCCACACGCGACCCGGCCGCGCCGCGTCAGGCGATGGCGCAGACGACCGAACGCATCGTTGCGATTGGCACCTCCACCGGTGGTACGGTGGCGCTCGAAGCCTTGCTCACCGAACTGCCGAGGGTGTCGCCGGGCATCGTTATCGTGCAACACATGCCGGAAATGTTTACGGCCGCATTTGCCGCACGGCTTGACGGCCTGTGCGAAATTACGGTGCAGGAGGCGAAGGATGGTCAGCGGGTTCTGCCAGGCCTTGCACTGATTGCGCCGGGCGGCAAGCACATGCAGCTCAAACGCAGCGGCGCGCAATATGTTGTTGAAATAAAGGAAGGCCCGCGCGTCAATCGCCATATCCCGTCGGTCGATGTGCTGTTCCGTTCGGTTGCCAAATTTGCCGGCAAGAATGCGATGGGCGTCATCATGACCGGCATGGGCGACGACGGCGCACGCGGCCTGAAGGAAATGCACGATGCCGGTGCCTATACGCTGGCGCAGGACGAGGCCAGTTGCGTGGTGTACGGCATGCCGAAGGAAGCGGTAAAGTTGGGGGCGGTTGACCGGAGTTTGCCGCTCTCGGCGCTGGCCGGCGCGATCATGCGCGGCACAGGCGGATAGGGCCGCCGGGTTGGACCGACGCAGATAGTACAAATTGAGTAGCAAAAATGGCGTAGATCGTCAATTTTAGCGGTCTCCAGATGAGAAAAGGTATGGAGCAATTGAGCCGCCCGGTGGTTTTTGTATGGCACAGCACAGCACAGGAGCAAGGCAATGAACGCCGCATCGATCCGCACACATCTCCTGCTGCTGGTGCTCGCCATCTCGGTGCCGCTGATGGCAGCGGTCGGCTTCGGTATTTATGCCGATCTGCAGCAATCGATTGCCCATAGCAAAACCGCGCTGCGCACGCTGGCCAGCACGATGGTCCGCAATACCGGCGGGCGGATCGACAGCTCCCGGCAGATGCTCGAACGGCTGGCGGCGCGGCCGCTGGTCAGGCTGGTTGATGCCGCTCAGTGCGATCCGGTGCTGAAAGATCTGCACACGCTCGATCCGGCCTACGCCAATTCCGTGTATACCAACCTCGACGGTCTGGCGATTTGCTCGGCAGTAGCGCGACCCGACGGCAAGCCGGTAGATGCCAAAAAAATGCACTGGTATCAGGAGTTTCGTAAAGTAGATCGCTTCAGTGTCGGACAGCCGCATTACGGGCCGATCAGCAAGAAATGGGTCTCCGTACTCAGTGCGCCGATCCGCAACGAGCGCCAGGAAATGGTCGGTGCGGTCCATCTGTCGCTCGACCTGAAGAACTACGATCCGCACATTCCTGACCAATTCCTGCCGGAAGGAAGCCGTTACGGCTTCATGAGTGATGACGGCATTCTGATCTGGCGCAATATTGACCCGGAGGAAATGATTGGTAGACAGGCCAAGGCCGAAGCGGCCCGACGAACCATCGAAGTTCGCGACGGCGAATTTGAAAGCACAGGGAGCGATGGCGTGACGCGCTTTTTCTCGGTCGTGCCGATGCCGGACACCGGCTGGGTGGCTTTTGTCGGCGTTCCGGCCGATACGGTCTTTGCCGCAGCCAGGCAACGCGCTGTATTGGCAACGCTGATTGCATTGGCCGCCATCGGCGCACTGATGCTGCTCGCCGTGGCCATTGCCCGGCGCATCGGCGGCCCGATCGCAGCGCTGAAAAAAATAACGCACGCCGTGCATGACGGCGATTCAGATATCAGGGCTATGCTGTCCGGCCCAAGCGAAGTAATAGCAGTGGCGCAGGAGTTCAATGCCATGCTCGATACGCAGCAGCGCAACGAAGTGCAACTGCGCAAGCTGGCACAGGCAGTCGAGCAGAGCCCGGTGGGGATCGTGATCACCAATCTGGCAGCCGAGATTGAGTTCGTGAACGAAGCCTTTGTCCAGACGGCCGGCCGCAGCCGCAACGAGTTGATCGGCCGCAACCTGCGCATTTGGAAATCCGGGAAAACGCCCCGCGCCACCTACCATGCGTTATGGGAGGCCTTGTCCGGCGGCCGCACTTGGCAAGGCGAGCTGATCAATCGCCGCAAGGACGGCAGCGAGTACGTCGTCTTCTCTAGCATCACTCCGTTACGCCAGCCTGATGGCCGTATCACCCACTATGTAGGCGCTGCGCAGGATGTTACCGAGAAAAAACTGTTAGGTATCGAACTCCATCAGCACCGCCACCATCTTGAAGTGCTCGTCTCCTCGCGTACCGCAGAACTGGCGGCAAGCCGGGATGCAGCAGAAACAGCCAACCGCGCCAAGAGCATCTTCCTGGCGAACATGAGTCACGAGCTGCGCACGCCGTTAAATGCCATTCTCGGGTTTTCCCGCCTGCTTGAAAGAAATCCCGGAGTCGGTCACGAAGGCCAGCGTCAGCTGGCAACCATCAACCGCTCGGGGCAACATCTATTGGCGCTGATCAACGATGTGCTGGAAATTTCGCGCATCGAAGCCGGGCGCGCCGAGACGCGGTTGGTCGCTTTTGGTCTGGGCGAGTTAGTTGCTGATCTCGAAGAGATGATCCGTGTCCGGGCGGCAAGCAAGGGGCTGGCGCTGGCTGTGGAATGCTCTGTCGAGTTGCCGCGCTATGTTCTGGGCGACGCGCATCACCTCAAGCAGGTGCTGATCAACTTGCTCGGCAACGCCGTCAAATATACCGAATACGGCAGCGTCAGCCTGCGCGTCAGCCCGGAAAATGGGAGCGTTCGTTTTGCCGTCAGCGACACCGGCCCCGGTATTTCGGCGGCCGATCAGGAGCGTATCTTCCAGGCTTTTTACCAGACCGAGGTGGGTGTCGCCAAGGGCGAAGGCACCGGGCTGGGGCTGACCATCAGTCACAAATACGCCCGTCTGATGGGCGGCAAGTTGAGCGTGAGCAGTCAGCCCGGTCGGGGTAGCGTGTTTGTCCTCGCTGTTCCGCTGCCTGCGACTGGCGCATCGGCAGCCGGGCAGAATCATCATAAAGGTTCGGTTGTCGGTCTGATGGCGGAGGCGGGGTGTCCGCGTGTGCTGGTGGTCGATGACAATGCCGACAACCGCGAACTGGTCGAGCAGTTGCTGGCGGTCGTCGGCTTCGATGTGCGCAGTGCCGACGACGGGCAGCAGGCCGTCGATGCCTTCGTCATCTGGCAGCCGCAGTTCATCTGGATGGATATGCAAATGCCGGTGATGGACGGCTATGAAGCGACGAGGCGGATCCGTGCACTGCACGGCGGCCGGGAAGTAAAAATCGTTGCGCTGACCGCGAGTGCCTTTCAGGAGGATCGCGCGGCGGTATTGGCGGCGGGTTGCGACGACATGGTGATTAAACCGTTGGAGGAAATGCGCCTGTTCGAAGTGATGGAGCGTTTGCTCGGCCTGCGTTACCAATATGACGCCGAAGATGCTGCAGCCATTGCGCCGCCCGCGGTCGATATTGACCTGTCGGCATTGCCGGAAGCGCTGGTGGCCGAACTCAGGTGCGCTGCTGAAAAGCTCGATATGGAAGCCGCACGCAGCATCGCGACGAGCGTCGCGCTGGAGCATAAGGATGTTGCCAGGCATCTGGAGGCGCTGGTCAACGATTTTCGCTTCGACCTGATTACGGCACTTTGCGAGAAGCGTTAGCCAATTTGCAATAAGCTCAGCGGTAAATTTCTTCTCGTCGGGTTAGCGATAGCGTAACCCAACGCTGGTGCTCGAAAATGTCAAGTTACGCTATCGCTAACCCGGCCTACTCGCACTGATTGCGGTATTTTGTGAGAAGAAGATCTTGTGAAGTTTTTGAGGAGTCCTTGAATGAATGATTGCTCACTCGCCGACAAGGTGCTGCCGCCATGGAAAATGCTGATCGCCGATAATGATCGTGATGTGCATGCAGCGACACGCATGGCATTACGCGGTGTCCGTCTTCGCGGGCGATGTTGCCGATCACGTCAGTCGTCAGCATGGCGTTGCCTGCCGGCGTGTTCAGCTCATGCGCAACGCCTGCCGCAAGGGAACCGAGCGATTTCGGTTTTTCGGATTGAACCAGTTGTTCCATCAGTGCGAGCAGTTGCGCGTTGGTTGCAGCCAACGTCTTGCGCGCCATGGCAAAGTCCATCTGCGTATGCACACGGGCGAGCACTTCTTCGGACTGGAATGGTTTTGTCATGTAGTCCACCGCACCGGCCCAGAAGGCGCTGAGCTTGTACTCGATTTCGTTCAGCGCGCTGATGAAGATGACCGGGATGTTCTGTTTTTCTTGTCCGCCTTGAGCCGCTGGCAGGTCTTGTAGCCATCCATACCCGGCATGCGCACATCGAGCAGTATGAGGTCCGGCGGGTTGGCATAAATCGCCCGCAACGCAAGCTCCCCGGACAATGCTGGCCGGACCTTGAATCCGTCTGCCAGCAGGATGCCGCTCAGCACCTGAAGGTTGTTTGGATTGTCATCAACGATGAGGATGTTTCCGGTATTGTTCATGTGAACATTCGGGAAGTGAAAAATCGGATAGATGTCTCGTCGCGTTGGTATCTGTAGCGGGGAACCGTGTGCTCAGTGAAGCGTCGGTGGCTTGCCTGCAGGCGTGTTACCAAAAAGGTCTTCGACCGCTTGCCCGTCGAAACGATATTCTCGGTTGCAAATGTCGTCCTTGATGACGACTTCGCCATGCTCCCGGAGAGCGGCGTCGACTTCGTCGCGACCGAGCGACAGGAGTATTGAACGCACCTTTTCCCAGTCTTCCGGGCAGTCGTGGATCACCGTTTGCGCAGCGAATACGCGCACCGTTTCTTCGTGGAAAAGGCGCGTCAGTAGCGCTTCGGCTGGCAGCGCAATCAACTCTTCGGCTCTCGCTGTTGAAGCAAGTGCTTCGATGCGCGACCAGCCATCGGGATCCCGCTGGTCGGCGTCCGGCAATTTCTGCAGAAAGAGTCCGGCGGCGCCCTCCGCTGAAGCCGCGAGGAAAAGGCGTGAGGGTAGTTGTTCGGACTGTTTCAGGTAGTGCTCGAAAATTTCGGCGATGCTGTTGCCATCGAGCGGCACAATGCTTTGGTATGGCTCACGCATCGACGGCAGATCGAGCGACAGCAGCAACTGGCCGTGCCCGAGCAGTTCGGGTGCCGGCCCGGCTTCGACCTGCGCTGCGCAATG
>JBIJCY010000242.1:0-4789 GCA_044344385.1 Rhodocyclaceae bacterium
CCGCGGGGCGGAAAAGATGCTCGGCCACCATGCGAGCGACATGATCGATCGGCAATCACCGGCAATCCTCCACCTGGAGAGCGAAGTAACGCGGCGCTGCGAAGAGCTTACTACCGAACTTGGCCGCCCGATTCGAGGATTCGACGCCTTTATCGCTATCCCACAGATCAAGGGGGCAGAGCTGCGCGAGTGGACCTATGTGCGAAAGGATGCCTCACAACTAACCGTCAACCTCGTCGTGACCGCAGTGCGCGACGAAAACGGGGCCATCTCCGGTTATCTCGGTATCGGAATCGACATCTCCGAACAGAAGCAGGCTGAAGACAAGCTTCGCATGCAACATGCGTTGCTACAGACAATCATTGAACATGTACCTGGCGGCGTTTCGCTAATTGACCGGAACCTGCGTTTCAGTGCAGCGAACTCATCTCTGCTCCGTGTTCTGGATTTTCCCGAATCACTATTTGCTTCAGGCCCGCCTACGCTCTACGAAGTCGCCCTGTTCAATGCCCAGCGCGGTGACTACGGCCCCGGAGAACCTGAAGGTCTAGCGAACGCGGTAGTTGAACGTGCGCGTCATCCGACCGCACACGTCTTCGAACGAACCCGGCCCAATGGCAAGACCCTTGAAGTAAGAGGTTCGCCACTTCCGGATGGCGGCTTTGTCACCACCTATACTGACATTACCGAACGAAAACAGGTGGAAGCCGAACTCCTGCGCCACCGGGATCATTTACGCGAACTCGTGGCCGAACAAACCGCCGACCTTCTGCGCGCCAAAGATATTGCCGAGCGATCCAACCATACCAAGTCAGAATTCCTCGCCAACTTGTCGCACGAATTGCGCACACCGATGCACGCGATACTTGGTTTTGCTGCGCTAGGCGAAGAGAAATCAGTGGCTGGCAACACCGAAAAACTCAGCCGCTACTTTCAGCGCATTCGCCAGAGCGGTGAGCGTCTGCTGATGTTGCTGAACAAGCTACTCGACCTCTCGAAACTCGAAGCCGGCAAGATGCATGTCGAATTGGCCCGGCATGATTTGCTACCATTAATCGATGAAGCCGGCGCCGAACTGGAAATGCTGTTCACCCAGCGCAATCTTAAACTGCTGATTGAGCCTGCTCGCTGCAGTACGAAGGCCATCTGCGATCCGACACGTTTTGGTCAAGTGATTCACAACCTGCTGTCCAACGCGATCAAATTTTCGCCCGATGGTGGTCAGATCACCATTTCCTTCGTACGCAGTTCAATATCTGCAGGACGCCGGACTGACGACGGCACGATAGTGCCGACGCTCAGCGTCACCGTTTCAGACCAGGGGGTGGGGATCCCACCGGATGAGCTCGACACTATTTTCGACAAATTTGTCCAAAGCAGTAAAACCAAAAACGGAGCTGGAGGCACCGGCCTTGGACTGTCCATTTGCCGCGAAATCATGAATGCCCACCGCGGGACAATTGAGGCGTGCAATAATCCGCAACGAGGCGCATCGTTCATTTTGCAACTGCCGATCGCGCCCAGCCCCTTCATTCATTCAGCGCCGCGAGAAGCTCAATGACCGCCAAAATTCTGATCGTTGATGACGAGCCATTCAACCTTGAAATCATTGGCGAATATTTTGAAGGCTCGGGCTACAACCTGAGTTTCTTTGAAGCTGCCGAAGTTGCCTGGGATGCCCTTGTGGCTCCGGAAGCAGGCTTTGATCTGGCGATTCTTGACCGGATGATGCCCGGGCTTGACGGCATTTCCCTGCTCAAGAGGATCAAGGCTGACGCCCGCTTTGCCACCTTGCCGGTGATCATGCAAACGGCAGCGTCATCCCCCGAGCAGTTACGCGAAGGATTGCAGGCCGGCGCCTACTACTACCTGACAAAACCATACGAACGCGACTCGCTACTCTCAATTGTGCGCGCCTCCCTTGACGACGCCGCGACGAAAGCAACTCTTCGACAGCGTCTGCAGGATCACGAAGATGCGCTACAGTTGTTGCGCGAAGGGCGCTTCGAACTGCGCACGGTGGAAGAGGCAAGCCAACTCGCCAGCTTTCTTGCGCGCGCCACACCGCGTCCGGACGGTACCGTTCTCGGACTCTCGGAGCTCCTGGTTAACGGCGTTGAGCACGGAAATCTCGGCATTACCTACGCAGAGAAACGCGAGCTTAAACACCTCGACCAGTGGCAAGAAGAAGTCGACCGGCGTTCTGGCTTGGCTGAACATGCTGACAAACGCGTCCGCGTCGAGCTCAATCGGCAGCACAACGGATTGACGATTCGCATCAGCGACGAGGGTCTGGGATTTGATTGGCAAAAATACCTCGAGTTCGACCCTGAACGCGCCTTCGACCCCAACGGCCGCGGCATTGCCATGGCGCGGCTGACAAGTTTTGACAAACTCGACTATCAGGGCAACGGAAACACAGTTGTTGTCACCATTCTTGACAGCAAAACTAGCGAATAACCCCCATGAACGCTCTCGAACCAACATCAAAAGAATCGCTGCCCGCATTGCGGATTCTGATCGTCGACGACAACCGGACCAACCTGCAGATTCTTGGGGTTTTTCTAAAAAAACTCGGCCATACAACGATCAGCGGCGAAAACGGAGAGCAGGCAGTTGCCTTATGCGCGGAACAGAAACCTGACCTCATTTTGCTCGACATCATGATGCCCATAATGGACGGTTTCGAAGCAGCTCGCCGCATCCGCGCGCAACCAAGCGACCGCTGGATCCCGATTATTTTCCTGTCTGCGCTGGATCGTGACGAGAATCTCGTTACCGGGCTCGAGGCCGGCGGTGACGACTTCATGTCGAAACCGATCAATTTTGTCGTGCTTGAGGCCAAGATGCGCTCGATGCAGCGCATGCTGCAATTACAACGGCAGGTCACCGAGTCACTGAAACGCATCGAGGCGATTTCCGACAGTGTGCTTGATGCGATCATCACCATTGACACAGCCGCCACCATCGTTACATGCAACTCCTCGTGCGAGCGTCTTTTTGGCTGGACGCCGCCAGAGATGATTGGCCGCAATGTCAAGATGCTGATGCCGGAGCCATATCACAGCCAGCACGATACTTACCTCAGCAACTACGTCGGTGGTGGGCCACCACAGCTCATTGGCTTCGGACGCGAACTCACCGCCATCCGCAAGAACGGTAGCATCTTCGCAATCGAACTCGGCGTCACCGAGATACGCTTCGATAATGAGCGCCTGTTTGTCGGCATCTTGCGCGACATCAGCGAACGAAAAGCCTCCGAACAGAAACTTCGCGAAAATGCAGAGCAGTTGCAGCGCTATTACGAGGAGACCGAGGCCGAAAACCGTCTTGCACGTGAGCTGATAGATCGGCAGCTACTTCGCCCGGAATTGAACGATGAGCAGCTTCATTTTTTCATCTCCCCCGCCCAGAATTTCAGCGGCGATATCATCGCTGCGGCGCGCTCCAGAGATGGCAAGCTCTACGCACTACTCGCCGACGCGACTGGCCACGGGCTGACTGCGGCAATCAGCACACTGCCCGTTCTTTCCATCTTCTATGGCATGGCGCCATTTGGCGCACCCCTTTCGGAAATGGTTGGCGAAATCAATCAGAAACTGCGTCAATCAATGCCGGTCGGACGCTTTGTTGCGGCAACGCTGGTGTGCCTTGACGAAAATTCCCGAACTGGAGAAATCTGGATTGGTGGAACGCCAGAATGCTTCCTGCTCACTTCTGATGGGCAATGTGTTCAGCGTTTCGTATCGCAACAGCTACCCCTCGGCATTATTGACGCCAATGATGATCTTCTAAAAACCGAGAATTTCACTTGGAATAGCGCCAGTCAGTTGGCCATATTCTCGGACGGATTGCTGGAGGCAGCAAATCCCGAGAATCACCAATTCGGTGACGAAGGATTGCTTACGGCTCTGCGCAGCAGCACGCCGGACCAACGCCATCAAGCAGTACGCAGTGCACTGGATCGGCATCTGGCCGGCTTGCCCGCACACGACGACGTTTCATTGCTGCTGATTGACTGCCTGGCAGAAAACTAACGCTGTAGAATTCGGCATTTTTACGCCCAGCCTAAAAAACCGGTACGCCCTGACCAATTCCGTAAACATAAAAAAGCCAGGCAGAACCTGGCTTTTTTACTTACGTTGTGCCGCAGCTAATTACGCAGCTTCGGCTTCAACCACGGGTGCAGCAGTTGTTTCCGGCTGATCAAGCATTTCAACAAACGCCATCGGTGCGTTGTCTCCCTGACGGAAACCACACTTCAAAATACGAAGGTATCCTCCGTTACGCGTCGCGTAACGCGGGCCGATTTCGCTGAACAGCTTGCCGACAATTTCACGATCTCGCAAGCGATCAAAAGCCAGACGGCGGTTGGCGAGGCTCGGCGACTTACCCAGCGTAATGATTCGCTCGGCAACACGACGTAATTCCTTGGCTTTCGGCAGGGTGGTTTTGATCGTTTCGTGACGCAGCAGCGAAACGGTCATATTGCGCAACATCGCCAAACGGTGGGCGCTGGTACGATTAAGTTTGCGGAGACCTAAACGGTGACGCATATCAGTTCCTTCCTATTCTTATCCGGGCGACTTACTTCTCAAGGCCGGCCGGAGGCCAGTTCTCGAGCTTCATGCCCAGCGTCAGGCCGCGCGCGGCCAGCACTTCTTTAATTTCGTTGAGCGACTTCCGACCAAGGTTCGGCGTCTTGAGCAACTCGTTTTCGGTACGCTGGATCAGATCGCCGATGTAGTAAATATTCTCTGCTTTCAGACAATTCGCGGAACGAACCGTC
>JBIJCY010000029.1:0-16000 GCA_044344385.1 Rhodocyclaceae bacterium
CAGGATCAGAGCGCCGGGTGCAACGAAGACCAGATCCACCGTGCCTTCACCCAGTTCCAGTTCCCGGAAAGTACGGAAGTCGCTTTTTCCGCCAGCCTGAAGGCTGAGCACTGATCATCCGCCAGCTGCGCATCGTGCGCTGCTGGCGCTAACCGTCCGCCGATCTCCGGTTCGTTCCGGGGTGTCGGGGAAATAAAAGGCCCGCTTGGTTGCGGGCCTTTTTACGTCTGGAGCGGCGTTCGAAGCGTCTATCGGGTGATCGGTTTGTAGCGAATCCGCTTCGGTTTCGCGCCTTCTTCGCCCAGCCTGCGCTTCTTGTCTTCTTCGTATTCGTGGTAATTGCCGCTGAAGAAGGTCCATTGCGAATCGCCTTCGCAGGCCAGAATGTGCGTGCAAACGCGGTCGAGGAACCAGCGGTCGTGGGAAATGACCATGACGCTGCCGCCGAACTCGAGCAGCGCGTCTTCCAGCGCGCGCAGCGTTTCGACGTCGAGGTCGTTCGACGGTTCGTCGAGGAGCAGGACGTTACCGCCGGCGATCAGCGTTTTGGCCATGTGCAGCCGGCCGCGTTCGCCGCCGGAAAGCTGGCCGACGTGTTTTTGCTGGTCCGAACCCTTGAAGTTGAAGCGGCCGATGTAGGCGCGCGACGGCGTTTCGTACTTGCCGACGGTGAGTATCTCGGCGCCGCCGGAGATTTCCTCGAAAACGGTCTTGTTGCCGTCCAGGCAGTCGCGGCTCTGGTCGACGTAGGCGAGCTTGACCGTCGTGCCGATGTCGACTTCGCCCGAATCCGGCTGTTCCTTGCCCATCAGCATGCGGAAGAGGGTGGATTTGCCGGCGCCGTTCGGGCCGATGATGCCGACGATGGCGCCGGGCGGTACGTTGAAGCTCAGGTTGTCCATCAGCAGACGGTCGCCGAAAGCCTTGGAAACATTTTTGAATTCAATGACTTTCGTACCGAGACGTTCGCCGACAGGAATGAATATTTCCTGCGTTTCGTTGCGTTTCTGGTATTCGACGCTGGAGAGTTCCTCGAAACGCGCCAGACGGGCCTTGCTCTTGGCCTGGCGGGCTTTCGGGTTCTGCCGCACCCATTCGAGTTCCTGCTTCATCGTCTTGATGCGGCCGGCTTCGGATTTGGATTCGGCTTCCAGGCGGGCTTCCTTTTGTTCCAGCCAGCTTGAATAGTTGCCCTTCCACGGGATGCCCTGACCGCGGTCGAGTTCGAGAATCCACTCGGCGGCGTTGTCGAGGAAGTAGCGGTCGTGCGTGACGGCAACCACGGTGCCGGGGAAGCGCACGAGGAATTGCTCCAGCCACTCGACCGATTCGGCGTCGAGGTGGTTGGTCGGTTCGTCGAGCAGCAGCATGTCCGGCTTGGAGAGCAGTAGCTTGCACAGCGCAACGCGGCGTTTCTCACCGCCGGAGAGATTTCCGACGATCGCATCCCAGGGCGGCAGGCGCAGTGCGTCTGCGGCGAGTTCGAGCTGGCTGGCGAGGTCGGAGCCGGAGGTTGCGATGATCGCTTCGAGCCGTGCCTGTTCTTCGGCCAGTTTGTCGAAATCGGCACCTTCTTCGGCGTAAGCGGAGTAGACCTGTTCCAGCTTTTCCTGTGCCTGCATCACTTCGCCCATGCCCGATTCGACTTCCTGGCGCACGGTCTTGTCCGGGTCGAGTTGCGGCTCCTGCGGCAGGTAGCCGATGTGCAGATTGGGCATCGGCGTGGCTTCGCCGATGATGTCCTTGTCGATGCCTGCCATGATGCGCAGCACGGTCGATTTGCCCGAGCCGTTCAGGCCGAGCAGGCCAATCTTGGCGCCGGGGAAGAAGGAGAGCGAGATGTCCTTGATGATCTGGCGTTTGGGCGGAACGATCTTGCCGACGCGGTTCATTGTGAAAACGTATTGAGCCATAGCTGGATTTTTAGCGAATAGAAAGTAAAAAAACAAGCGGCAACGAAAGCGTTGCCGAAAGACGATAGCTTACCCGAGTGAACGCGGTTTTTGCTGAGTGAATGTGTCAGGCGGGAATTATGTCGGGGTCGATAATCTCGCTGCACACCCGGTTGCGGCCTTCATGCTTTGCCTGATAGAGCAGCGCATCGGCCCGGGAAATGAAGCTTTCCTGTGTTTCGCCAGCACGGTAGGCAACAACCCCCGCGCTGATCGTGACGGAAACGTTGTCACCGTTTATTTTGTGTTTTTGCTGTTCGACGCGGGCGCGCAGCGTGTTGGCGACGCTGGCCGATGCGGGCAGGTCGGTGTTGGGTAGGATGATGAGGAACTCCTCGCCACCCCAGCGGCAGGCGATGTCGGAGTTACGCAAGCTCTCCTTTAGTTTGGCCGCCAGGTCTTGCAGGACACAGTCTCCGGCGAGGTGGCCGCGGCTGTCGTTAAGCTCCTTGAAGCGGTCGATATCGATCATGATCGCCGACATCGGTATTTTCTGGCGCGACGCGTCTCGTGTGCCCTGATCAAGCAGCAGCTCAAGTGCGTGACGATTGGCCAGTCCCGTCAGGTTGTCGGTTGTTGCCATCTGCTGAAGCCGGCGCTGGTAGCGGTTGATCGTCAAATAGACGATCAGCAGCACAACGAAAGTGATGGCGCCACAAAGTCCCAGATTGAGATAGAGCGTGCGCTGGATCCCGGTCAGCGCCTTATCTTCCTGCTTGACGACGAAAAGGTACCATTTGAGTTCGGGAATGTAGCGGACGTTGAGAAAGTGCCGGTGCCCCTGATTGACGTATTCGAAAGCGCCTTTGCCGGCTTTCAGGATGGCATCGGCCTGATCGCGCAGGCCATCGGTTTCACGAATGCCGACGTGGGCTGAGTCTTTGCTGGTAGCACCGGATTTCCCGGAAAGTACGATGTTGCCTTTGGCGTCGACGAGGTAGATGTCGCGTTCATAGCGTTGCTGGTAATCGGCAATCATGCGCGCGACCGAATCAACCGCCAGGCCGACACCGGTCGCACCGATGAAGCGCTGGTTGTAGTCGAATACCCGATAGTTGATGAAGATGGTCAGCTTGTCCCGGTTGGCCAGATCCGGGTCTACGTTGATCTCGTAGGGCTCGCTCATGCTGCGCACGCGGAAGTACCAGGCATCGCGTGCGTCCTCTGTGTTGACGGTCTTTAGCGTGCCGCTGGCCTGATAGTAGGAATGAGTTTTGTCGGAGACGAAGAAACTGGTCACGGCGCCGTAATGCGCCATGACTTCCTTCAGGTAGCGTGTCATTTGCCCGGTATCTCGCTCACCGCCAACCACCCAGTCGCGCAGGAAGGTGTCACGCGACATCATTGAAGAAATCAGAATCGGACGAACCAGATCTTTCTGAATCTCGGAATAAACGTTGTCGGAGGTTAATGGCAGTTCTGTGGCAACGATCGATTCGCGGATCGCGTCACGCGAGATGAAGTAGCTGACCAGGGTCGTGGCGAGAAATCCTGCACTGAGCAGCAGCCAGAGCAGCGTAATCAGTTTGGTCTTGTCGCTGAACGAGTTGGTGTGCTTCATGGGCGGCGTAGTACTTTGTCGGGGAGCGGTGCAGTGTACCGGAAACAGACAGTATATGCCCTTGAAATGAAGGCGGAGTATGGCGGGTCAGGCAACTTCCAGCGTCAGTATGACTTGCCCCTCGGTCACTGAATCGCCAGCGGCAACGCATAAATCAACAACCCGGCCGGCACTCGGCGTGGGAATGTCGAGTGCGACCTTGCCGGTTTCCAGCACGATCAATGTGTCATCAAAATCCACGTTGTCGCCGGGTAGCACCAGTACGTCATCAACGATGACTTCTCCGCTACCGCAGTTGCCGCAGGACGTCCAGCATTCAGGGAACTTCGGGACACGGACTTCAACAATTTTGCTCATTGGCGATGCGCAGTTCCAGAATTCCAGGCAACAAACAGGGGCACGCCCATTGCTGCCGGACCTGCCCCCGATTTAGAAGCTGTGTATTGTAGTGGATAGCGCTCGCCGCTTCCTTGACGGCAGGGCTTGCAATCTTTGGTTTTTCGTCCTTTCTTTGTGTTGGCGAACGTTTGTCGGCTACTTTTCGACAAAGGCCCTTTCAATGACGTAATCGCCTGCCGCGCCGATGTGTGGTGATACTTTGAAAGCGCGCTGATCGAGCAGCTTGCAGCAATCCTTGATCATTGCCGGGCTGCCGCAGATCATCACGCGATCGTTTGCCGGATCAAGTGGCGGCAAGCCGATGTCGGTAAACAGCTTGCCGCTTTCGATCAGGTCAGTCAGGCGGCCCTGGTTGCGGAAGGGCTCGCGGGTGACGGTCGGGTAGTAGATCAGCTTGCCGCGCACGAGGTCGGCAAAGTATTCATGGTTTGGCAGCTCATTGGTGATGAACTCGCCGTAGGCCAGCTCGCTCACCGTGCGCACACCGTGGATCAGTACCACTTTCTCGAAGCGCTCGTAGGTTTCCGGGTCCTGGATCAGGCTGATGAAGGGCGCCAGACCGGTGCCGGTCGACAGCATGTAGAGATTTTTACCCGGTTTCAGGTCGCGCAAGACCAGCGTGCCGGTTGGCTTGCGGCTGACGACGATTTCGTCGCCTTCCTTGAGATGTTGCAGCTTCGAAGTCAGCGGGCCGTTCTGTACCTTGATGCTGAAGAACTCAAGGTGCTCGTCGTGATTGGCGCTGGCGATGCTGTAGGCGCGGGTCAGCGGGCGGCCTTCCTGCTCCATGCCGATCATCACGAACTGCCCGTTGAGAAAGCGCAGCCCGGCGTCGCGCGTGGTGCGGAAGCTGAACAGATTGTCATTCCAGTGATGGACGGAGAGGATGCGTTGCGTGGAGAGATTGCTCATGATTTGCACCAGTGGCTGTTTTTGATGTGATCAATACTATTCCGCGCTAACATATCCGTAAAATGGATTGTTTAAATAACTATTATCTATGGAGTGGATATGAGGTTTACTTTACGCCAGATGGCCGTATTTGTTGCGGTGGCCCGCCACGAGAGCGTTTCGCGTGCGGCACAAACCTTGTCGTTGTCGCAATCGGCGACCAGTACGGCGCTCGGCGAACTTGAGCGACAGCACGATACGCAGCTCTTTGACCGGGTTGGCAAGTCGCTGCGCCTGAATGAACTCGGGCAAGTCTTGTTGCCGCAAGCCGTCGATCTGATTGAACGGGCCGACGGGCTGGAAACCCTGCTCGAAGGGCGCGCTGGCTTTGGCAAGCTGCGTATTGGCGCGACGCTGACCATTGGCAATTACCTTGCGACGCTGATCGTTGCCGATTTCCTCAAGCGCCATCCTGAAAGCAAGGTGCAATTGCAGGTGCACAACACGGCAACCATCGTCGATCAGGTGGCACGCTACGAGCTTGATCTGGGGCTGATCGAAGGTACTTGCCGGCACCCCGATCTGATTGTTGAGCCATGGGTCGAGGATGAACTGGTGGTGTTTTGTGCGCCGGGTCATGCGCTGGCCGGAAAAGGTCCGGCAACGCTGGCAGAGCTTTCAGCCGAATCATGGATTGTTCGTGAAACAGGTTCCGGCACGCGGGAGACATTGGAACAGGCGCTACGGCATCATCATTCCGAGTTGAAAATCCGGCTGGAACTGGAGCATACCGAAGCAATCAAACGCGCCGTCGAGTTCGGTCTGGGTATTGGCTGCATTTCACGCCTGGCCTTGCGTGAGGCATTCCGGCGCGGCAGTCTGGTGGCTATTGAAACGCCAGCGCTTGATCTACGCCGGCACTTTCATTTTCTCTGGCACAAACGAAAGTTCCAGACCGCCGGTATGCGTGAGTTTGTCGGGCTGTGTCGTGCGATGACTGCAGGCGTGACGCGCAGCGACGAGATCGAGTGGCCGCTTATTCGCTAGGGTTCGCAACATAACCGTAGCGCCGGGCAACCCCGGCGCGAAGCAGTTTGCGGACGGGCAAAATTTTGTCGTTCCAGCGGAGTGTCAGCTGGCTCAGTGAGTCTGGCGCAAGTTCCAGCACATCAAGCAGCGCGTCGTCGTTTGCAACATTGCCGTCCGCGTGGCGCAGGCAGGCGAGCAGCGCGGGCAGATCGCGGTCGCAAAGCAGGGCAATACCCCCCTCGAATTCAAGCAGCAGATTACCTTCTTCGTCGAAGGCGGCGCCAAGGATGCTTTTTGCCAATTCACCGGTATGGGTTTCCAGTGCCAGCCTTTGATTCTGTGGTAGCAGCGTGGTTTCCGAAGTCAGTCGTAACACCCAGGGGGTGTAGTCAAGCGCGACAAAGACGCGCTGCGGGCCGTTCTGCACGAAGTAATTGCCTTGGTCGTCATGGGCGTACTGGCGGTTGAGGAAGGCGATCAGGCCGTGATGCACCACCGGATCATCCTGCATTCGCCATTGGCCGCGACGGTCGAGGGAAAGCCAGCCGTAGCAGGCCGGAACATTCGGCCAGCGCACCATGCCACTGAAATCAGGGGTGCTCATTGTGCGGGCTCAAAGTAGCGCTTCGATGTCCTTGGCTAGGGCGTCTGGGGTGGTGGTTGGCGCAAAACGCTCGACAATCATGCCGTCACGATCGACCAGAAATTTGGTGAAATTCCACTTGATCCCCTCGCTACCGAGCAATCCCCGCGCGGACTTTTTCAGGAGCTTGTAGAGCGGGTGGGTGTCGTCGCCGTTGACGTCGATTTTGGCAAACATGGGGAAACTGACGCCGTAGTTTTTTTGGCAGAAGCTGGCGATTTCGTCTGCTTCGCCCGGTTCCTGCTCGCCGAACTGGTTGCAGGGAAAGCCCAGCACAACCAGGCCGCCCTCTTGATAACGCTGATAGAGCGCTTCGAGACCTTCAAACTGCGGCGTGAAGCCGCACTTGCTGGCGGTGTTGACGATGAGCATGACTTTGCCGGCGTAGTCGGAGAGGGATTGCTTGTCCCCTTGCAGACGCTCAGCGCTGATGTCGTAAATGGTGGGTGCTTTTGCCATGATTTTATTTTCCGCGATGGGTGAGCAATGGGATACGTAGAGGCCAATTGTACGTGATGCAAGCGCTTGATTCATAGTGACGGGGCGGCGGAAGACTACGGATTTGTGGCGAACTGTTTATGGCGGATTAACATGACCGATGCAAATTGAAATAGACTGCGCTTATGACAATCGTCGCCCTGAAGCGTCCCGGTACGCCTCTTCTTCTGGCCTTGCTGCTCCTGTTTTTGTGGGCGGCGGCGGGGTTCTGGGCGATCTCGGGGCGACAGCAGGCAATCACCGCGCGGGAGGTTGAGCTGGCGCGTCTGAATGTTGCGGTGGAGCAGCAGACGTTACGCTTGCTCAAATTGGCTGAAGCAACTGTTGTGACGATGGCCGCGTGGATTGAAGTGCACCCTAGAGCTTATCTGGGGGGTGATCCGGCTTTTGATGCCATGGTCGAGCGCTTAACCCGCTTCTCAGACAATGTGTTTGAAATTCGCATCATCGATGAGCAGGGCGGCGCGTATATCGTGCCGTCGCGCAAGGGCATGCCGGTGACTAATCTGGCAGAGCGTGAGCATTTTCGTGTGCAGCAGGATGCAAAAACGCGCGGCCTGTTTGTCAGCGACCCCGTTTTTAGCCTCGTAAATGCCAAGTGGGTTGTCCCGGTCAGTTACCCTGCGATCAAGACCGATGGCAAAGTGATCACCGTTGTCTCGTCCATCCAGCTTGAACGAATTGCCGCATTATTTGAAGTTCAACGCCATAAGCCCGGTGGCTCGATCACTTTGATCAAAACCAACGGCGTCACTTTGTTTCGGGTACCGCCTGTTGACGGGGTTATCGGCAAATCCATTGCCGGGGCTCCTGACTTTATCGCGCATCTGAATGTAAAAGATCGCGGTCAGTACCAAATCCAGGGGGCTTATGATCAGCGCCAGCGTCTGGTCAGCCATAGCCGCTTAAAGGATTATCCGGTAATCATTGCCGTCACGCTTGATCTGGACGACGCGCTGCTGCCGTGGCGCTATGAAATGTATCGTTTCTTCGGTGTCCTGTTGATCGTTTCAATCGTTACGGTGCTGTTCGCCATTCGGTTCCGGCGCGCAGAGAACGCTGCCCGGCAAAAGCTGGAGAAAAGCGAAAAGCGTTTCCGTGAACTGATCGAACACGCACCGGAAGCAATCGTGGTGTATGACGTCGATGCAAAACGTATCGTCGACGCCAATCCGCAAGCCGAAAAGCTCTTTGGCTGTTCGCATCGAGAATTGCTCAGTGACGGCATCGAGCGTTTCTATGCATCTGTGCAGAGCGGCGGGGTGCCGGCTGGTGAGGCCATTGAGGATGCGGTGCTGCGGGCTTTTTCCGGCGAGTCGGTGGTTGATGAGCGATTGTTGCGCCGGGCTTCAGGAGTCGACGTTACGGTAGAGGTGCGTGTCGAGGATATGTCGGAAAATGGCCGGCGTCTGGTTCGTAGCAGCTATTACAACATCACGGAGCGCAAGCGGGCTGAGGAGCAACTGCGCGAGAGCGAACTTCGCTGGAAATTCGCGCTGGAAGGCGCCGGGGTCGGCGTTTGGGACTGGAACATCCAGACAGGCGAAGCGACGCTTTCAACGCGATGGAAAGCGATGCTGGGCTATACCGAGAGCGAAATCGGCAACAACGCAGAAGAGTGGTCCAGCCGGGTTCATCCGGACGACTTGCCCGGGGTGATGGCAGCCATTCAGGCGCACATGGAAGGCAAAACCCCAAACTCTTCAAGCGAGTTCCGCATGCGCTGTAAAGATGGTCACTGGATATGGACGCTGGGCCGTGGCATGGTGGTGAGCTGCTGTGCCGATGGCAAGCCGCTACGCCTGGTGGGCACACAGGAAGACATCACCGAGCGCAAACAACTCGAAGAGCAGATACGTCAGCTGGCTTACTTTGATGTCCTCACCAGCCTGCCAAATCGCCGCATGCTGGACGATCGCCTGAATCACGACATGGCCGCCAGCAAGCGCAGCGGGCTTTATGGGGCGCTGATGTACCTGGATCTGGACAATTTCAAGCAGCTCAACGACACGCATGGACATGGCGTGGGCGACTTGCTGTTGATCGAAGTGGCCAAACGCTTGGCAGCCTGCGTGCGCGAAGTGGATACCGTGGCCCGACTCGGCGGGGATGAGTTTGTCGTAATGCTCAGCGATCTGGGTACCGACAAAGCACAATCCCGTGAACAAGCCGCTGGCGTGGCCGAGAAGATTCGGGCCAGTTTGGCCGCGCCTTACCTGTTGGCGGTGACGCAGTCGGGCAATCAGGTCGCTACGGTCGAACACCATTGCAGCACCAGTATCGGCGTGGTGCTGTTCGTTAACCACGATGCCAGCCCGGCCGACGTCCTGAAATGGGCTGATGCGGCGATGTACCAGGCCAAGGATGCCGGGCGCAATGCGATCCGGTTTTACCAGGGCACATAAGCTTCTGGCTCAACCGGCCGTTTCATAATCCTGTTTGACCCACTAACCGTTGCAGTGCCGCCGCTCTGACGAGAGGCGGCATCCCGCTATCAGGCGATATTGGCTGTGCGTATGGCCATGACAGGCGCTGTCTCACTGCGCACCATAAGTTTGCTTTCGTCGGCGTCGAGTGACTGAACGTCACCCGAAAGGCGTCCCCCTTCGTCGATCAGTATCTTGCCGTAGCGGATCTTGCCACTGACCCGGCCGGTGGAATGGATGAGCAACTGGCTGCGCACGGTGAGTTCGCCTTCAAAACAGCCATGAATTTCCGCCACGTCGATACTGACCTTGCCGTTGAAAGACCCGTTTTCGGCAATGTGGATCACCCGGCTATCCATTGTTGCCTCGACGCGACCTTCAACCACCAGCGTGTCGCAGTCGAGGATTTCCGCGCCTTTGAGTTTGACGTCAGGGCCGACGATCAGGCGACTGCCGGAAACCGCTTCGGTTTTTGGTTTCTCGCTGCGTCCCGGATCTGCGGTGGCCGTGCCCGGTGAGATGCTCGTTGCGTTACTGGCAGTGGCATCAGTCCTTGCTACGGGTTGTGGGGTCGGGCGGGTTTGCAGGACAGGGGGGCGGGCGATGGGGGTATCTTCGCGTTTGCCGAACAGGTTTTGACGGTTGAGCATGGATTCTCCTTGATCAGGCTTCAGTAATACCGGCCGCAACGCGTGGCCGGAGTTCATGGCCATAGCCAGCTTCATGCCAGATCAGGAAAGTCTATATTTATCAGATGGTTGGCTTTGTTGTAGCTGTCTGTTCGGAAGTGAAATGTCGGGTGAGGCCGACAGTGGATTGTCCGGGCGACCGAACTGTCTGATTTGATGGCGGAAGCGTTGTCGTTCAGGGGCGACAGGGGGGCTTGTGCATTGAAAAACGGCCCACAGTCGTTTGAACTGTGAGCCGTCTGTCCTGTCAGGAGGCTTTGTTCTGCCTCGAAAAGCAGCCTATTGTGCCATTGCCGAAGCAGCCTCATCCACCTTGGTCGTACCGCCCACCATCGATGTGAGTATGGTCAAAGCCGCCTGCGCGTGCTCGGCTGCCTCACGCCCAAGGCTGGTCAGATAGCCGCCATCCACCTGCGTCAGCAGGCCTTTTTCATGCAGACGTCGTGTTGCGGAAATAACCGCCGCCTCAGCCGTTGTGTGAATCTTTATTCCTTGCTGACTGGTCGCCAGGTCAAAGCGTATCAATGTGTTCAATTCCTGGAGAAGATCGGTCGTGTAGGGCATGTTGAATCCTCACTCTGTGAAATTTACGCTGATATGGCGTCACTGGCATTCTAGCCTGCCTGATGTGTTCCGGTTCGTATCGTACGAGATTTTGCAAACCTTATTCCAGATCGTCCATCGGTATGCAGGCACAGAAGAGGTTACGGTCGCCATACACATCGTCGATGCGGTTAACGCTCGGCCAGAATTTGTTCTCGGCGACGTAGGGCAGCGGGAACACGGCTTCGGCGCGGCTGTACGGGCGATCCCAATTGGCGTCGATGATGTCGGCTTGCGAGTGCGGGGCGTGCTTGAGCGGGTTTTTGTCCGCCGGCCAGTGTCCTTGCTCGATCTTGCTGATCTCTCCACGAATGCTGATCATGGCGCTTATAAAGCGGTCCAGTTCGGCTTTCGATTCCGATTCGGTCGGTTCGACCATGATCGTTCCGGCCACCGGGAAGCTCACCGTCGGGGCGTGGAAGCCGTAGTCCATCAGGCGCTTGGCGATGTCGGTTTCGGCAATTCCCGTTGCGGCCTTGATCGGCCGGATATCGAGGATGCACTCATGCGCGACGCGACCGTTTTTACCGGTGTAGAGCACCGGGTAATGTGCATTCAGGCGCGTGGCGACGTAGTTGGCGTTGAGGATGGCGACTTCGGTGGCGCGCTTGAGGCCTTCGCCGCCCATCATGGCGATGTACATCCACGAGATCGGCAGGATAGACGCCGAACCCCAAGGTGCAGCGGAAACCGCGCCTTGTCCCTGGTGCGGGCCGTCGATTGGCTGCACGGCATGATTGGCCATGAAGGGCGCCAGATGGGCCTTGAGGCCGATTGGGCCCATGCCGGGACCGCCGCCGCCATGCGGGATGCAGAAGGTCTTGTGCAGGTTCATATGGCTGACATCGGCGCCAATGGTGCCGGGTGAAGTCAGGCCAACCTGCGCATTGAGGTTGGCGCCGTCCATATAGACTTGGCCGCCGTGTGAGTGCACGAGGGCGCAGATGTCTTTCACGGCCTCTTCGAATACGCCATGCGTCGACGGGTAGGTAATCATCAGGCAGGCAAGATTGGCCGAATGCTGTGCTGCTTTCGCTTTCAGATCCTCGACGTCGATGTTGCCGTTGTCGTCACAGTCGACGACAACGACCTGCATGGCGCACATTTGCGCAGTGGCCGGGTTGGTGCCGTGTGCCGATTTCGGGATCAGGCAGATATTGCGATGGCTGTCGCCGCGGCTGGCGTGATAGCGGGTGATGGCGACCAGACCGGCGTATTCACCTTGCGCGCCGGAGTTGGGTTGCATGCAGATGGCGTCAAACCCGGTGATCACCTTGAGCCAGTCTTCCAGCCCGCCAATCATCTCCATGTAGCCCTGTGCCTGATCAATTGGCGCGAAGGGGTGAATGTCGGTGAATTCAGGCCAGGTGACCGGGATCATTTCACTGGTGGCGTTCAGCTTCATGGTGCACGAGCCGAGCGAGATCATCGAGTGATCGAGTGCCAGATCCTTGTTCTGCAACTTCTTGAGGTAGCGCAGCATTTCGTGTTCGGTGTGATGCGTATTGAACACGGGGTGCTGGAGGATGGCGTCGGTGCGCAACAGCGCCGCAGGTAGCGCTGCGTCAGCCTGCTGGACTTGCGAATCGATGGTCTCGATATCCACCGTCACGCCGGCGATCAGTTTGATCAGTGCCGCAATATCATCACGCGAGGATTTTTCGTTGAAGGCGATGCCGAGAACACCATTGCTGACCTGCCTGAGGTTGTAGCCGGCGGCAATGGCCGCCTGATAGACCGTCAGCGCACGGGTGCCAAGGTCGATGCGCAGCGTGTCAAAGAACTGTTTGGTCAATACGCTAACGCCAGCGCGGCGCAAGCCTTCAGCGAGAATTGCGGTCAGCCGGTGAATGCGGCAGGCAATGGCCTGCAAGCCAGCCGGGCCGTGATAGACCGCATACATGCCAGCCATGTTGGCGAGCAGTACTTGCGAGGTGCAGATATTGGAGTTGGCTTTCTCGCGGCGGATGTGCTGTTCGCGCGTTTGCAGCGCCATACGCAGCGCTTTATTGCCGCGTGCGTCGATCGATACGCCGATGATGCGGCCAGCAACCGAACGCTTGTGTTCGTCGCGTGTGGCGAAGAAAGCGGCGTGCGGGCCGCCAAAACCAAGCGGGACGCCAAAGCGCTGCGATGAGCCCAGTGCAATATCCGCGCCCATTTCACCCGGCGACTTGAGCAACACCAGTGCCATCAGGTCGGAGGCCACCGCTGTCACACCACCACGAGACTTAACGGCGGCAATCGGGCCGGAGAGGTCGGTCACTTCGCCTTCGTCATTCGGATACTGGAACAGCGCGCCAAAAACTTCCTGCAGGGCGGCTTCTTTCGGTTCGCCAAAAACCAGCTCGAAACCGAAGAAAGCGGCGCGCGTTTTCACCACATCGATGGTTTGCGGGAAACAAGCTGCATCGATGAAGAAGATGTTGGATTTCGATTTGCTGACACGGCGCGCCATGGTCATCGCTTCGGCCGCCGCAGTGGCTTCGTCGAGCAATGAGGCGTTGGCGAGTTCCAGTCCGGTCAGATCGATCACCATCTGCTGATAGTTGAGCAGCGCCTCAAGGCGGCCTTGCGCAATTTCGGCCTGGTACGGCGTGTAGGCCGTGTACCAGCCCGGATTCTCCAGCACGTTGCGCAGGATCACCTTGGGCGTCAGCGTATCGGCGTAACCCATGCCGATCAGCGACTTGTTGACGCGATTCTTGCCGGCGATGGCTTTGAGCGCGCCCAGCGCCTCGTTTTCGGTTCGTGCGCCCGCCAGCGACAGCGGCGCCGACAGGCGAATTGCCGCAGGGACGGTTTGATCGATCAACTGATCAAGGCTGGATGCGCCAATCGTTGCCAGCATGGCGGCAATTTCGGACGGGCAGGGACCAATATGGCGGGCGATGAACTCGTCGCGTTGCTCAAGGGCTGAGAGAGGCTGGGCGTTGGGCATGGGGATAATCCGTAGGCTGTTCTGGAGGAAACGATTACTCAGGCGGCGTCGGCGGTCTGCTGATAAGCGGCCGCATCAAGCAGCGCATCGATATCGGCTGCATTGGCCGGCTTCATCTTGAACAACCAGGCCGCGTAGGCATCCTGATTGACGGATTCCGGTGCGTCGGCGGCCGCTTGATTGACTTCGGTCACCGTGCCGGCAAGCGGGGCGTAGACGTCGGCGGCTGCTTTGACGGACTCGACAACAGCCGCTTCCTTCTCGGCAGCGAGTTCTGCACCGACATCAGGCAACTCGATAAAAACCAGGTCACCGAGCAACTCCTGAGCATGGTCAGTAATGCCGATAGTGACGGTGCCGTCAGCTTCAGCGCGGATCCATTCGTGGCTTTTGGTGTATTTGAGGTTAGCGGGAACGTTCATGGTGGGCTCCTGAAAAATAGTAGGGCAAGTAAGGTGGAAAAATTATCTGTAAGGGGGCCGGGATTCAAGTCAGCCTGTAAAGGGGTCGAGCAGTGCGATGCCGCAACCATCGAAATCGCGGACGTTGCGGGTAACAAGCGTGAGGTTGTGGGCTTGTGCGGTGGCGGCGATCAGCATATCGGATTGTGAGCGTACGATGCCCTTGAGTGAGAACTCGCCACGCAAGCGGCCAGCACGCTCGGCGATATCCGGTGTGAGCGGTAAAACCTCATGGCGCACAAGGTACTGAGTAACCCACTCCGTCAGTCGTGCATCAGGTTTTCGTGCAATGCCAAACCAGAGTTCTTCTACCGTGATCGTGCTAATTGTGTGGCGCGCAACGGATTCTGCCCAGGTTAATACGGCGGCATTTGGCCGGCGGCGGGTAAGCTCGCTGACGATGTTGGTATCGAGCAGGAAGTTCACGGTTTGTATTCCGGGTATTCCTCTTCGAGCATTTGCACGAAAGCATTGGGGCGGTCGACGCGCGGCGGAATCTCCAGGCCGTCTTCAAAGCCGGCCTCAATCATCAATTGGCGTAGTTCAGCAAATTCCTCGGCAATTGTTTTTTGCCCGCTTTCTGTTTGCGTCTTTTTCCAGGTCTCGTAATTTGCGAGCTCTTCTGCGGCGATTACTGCTGCAACCGGTCGATTCCGGTTGTAAATGAGTTGCGGCGTGTGCGCCGCTTCGCGGATGACTTCCGACAGGTGTTGTTTGGCTTGGGCGACGTTCCAGTTCATTTCGCGCTCCTTGTGTCTATTTTTCATGTCTATTATAGACGTGTTTTGTGGATGCAAAAAATCAAGCGAGAACTTTTCCGTTGCGTACAAAGTTTGGTTTGACCACTTTGGCCTTGAGTTGCTTGTCGCGGATTTCGACCATGACCGTGTCGCCGATCGCCACGCCAAGCGGCAAGCGAGCCAGTGCGATCGATTGCTGCATGCTCGGCGAGAAGGTGCCGCTGGTGATTTCACCCTCGCCCTGCGCGGTCACAACTTTTTGATGCGAGCGCAGCACGCCGCCGCGTTCAAGGAGCAACAGGCCAAGGAATTGCTGCGTCTGTGGCTTGGCGAGGAGGGCGGCCTTGCCAACAAAGTCGCGTGCAGTGACGAGGTCTACCGTCCAGGCGAGCCCGGCATCGAGTGGCGAAACGCTCTCGTCCATATCTTGCCCGTAGAGGTTCATCCCCGCTTCGAGGCGTAATGTGTCGCGGGCACCGAGGCCGCATGGCTGGACGCCAATATCGGCAAGGGCCTGCCAGAGGCCATCCGCCTGCGCGGCGGGCAGGGCGATTTCGAAGCCGTTTTCGCCCGTATAACCGGTGCTGGCGATGAAATAGTCGCCAACACTTGCCGCAAAGAAGGGTTTCAGTGTTTCGGTGGCGGTACGCGTTTCCGGCAAGACCTGCCAGACTTTTTCGCGGGCGTTGGGGCCTTGTACGGCAATGATGGCCAGCGCATTTTCGCCCGAGCGGCGCTGGGTAATGCTGACATCCAGTTTCCATTCGGCGAGACGGGCGGCCATCCACGCCAGATCCTTGTCGGCAGTGCCGGCGTTGATCACCATGCGGTAGTGGGTGTCGTCGATGTAATAGACAATCAAGTCATCGATCACGCCGCCAGCTTCGTTGAGCATGGCGCTGTAAAGTGCCTTGCCGGAAGCTTTGAGTTTGTCGACGTTGTTGGCGATCAGGCGCAGCAGGAAGGGCTTGGTGTCCGGGCCGACCAGATCGACCATGCACATGTGCGAGACGTCGAACATGCCGCTGTCGCGGCGCACGGCGTGGTGCTCCTCGATTTGTGATCCGTAGTTGACGGGCATGTCCCAGCCGCCGAAATCAACCATCTTGGCGCCGAATCGGCGATGGGTGTCGTTGAGGACGGTTTTTTGCGTCATATCAATCCCTT
>JBIJCY010000243.1:0-4776 GCA_044344385.1 Rhodocyclaceae bacterium
GCCGGGGGACGTTGCGACGTATTTGCTACAGAGCAACGTAAAAACACTGAGCTTCTAAACGGCTTTACCGATTGTGTGGCGTAAGCCTGTACGGGTGGTTCGTTGCCTTGATCACTGAAGCGGCTGTGTGCAGCCCGATATCGACGTTAAGCCGTCGGTAGTGGCCCGCCAATGCGCAGGGCGTCGTGTTTTCTGTCTGGAGACATCCCATGAAATGCCACGGTTCAGCGCAAAACAGCAAGCGCCGTCCGTGGCATTTATGGTGCATCGGCTTGATGTTATCAGGCGCCGCACTGGCTGAAGATTCTCGCCAGCTGGTTTCCTTGCCATCGCCAGCGCAGGAAGTGTTGCGTCAGGAGATGCGTGACAATCTGGTGGCTATCAATGAGATTCTGGCCCTGGTTGCCGCCGGCAAGTTCCCCGAGGCCGGCGAAGTTGCCGAGCAGCACCTCGGTCTTTCCGCTCAGGGCAAGCACCGCAACAAGCCTTTCGATGCGCGTCCGGGGCCACACATGCCACCCGCGATGCATGCGCTGGGTATGGATGGTCATCGTGCTGCCAGCGAGTTTGCCAAGGCGGCGCAGTCCGGTGAGCGCGAGCGAACGTTGGGGCTGTTGCCCACGCTGACCGGCGCTTGTGTGGCTTGCCACTTTTCCTACCGCATCCGCTGATCGTTTGCGCGCAGTGGGTGTTTGTACATCAAATTTCGTTGGCCGAATCCCGTGTGCGAGGCAGGTTTCTTTGCGACGCGGGTGCCAGCGCTGCCGGCGCGCAGCAAGGGTCAAAGGTTATAAAAAAGCCCATGCAACTGTGCATGGGCTTTTCGTACTTCAACCCCGGCCACTTGAGCCAAGGTAATTCGGCATTTCGCCGTCGGGGTGCTACACGGTCATCTGAAAAGAGCTCTGAGTGCCTATAACCATACAGTCTCCAGAGAGTGCGGCAGGAACTGCGTTACTACATCAACCGAGCCGGATTTGCCGAAATCCCCAGCACACTCTCAATATAGTCGCTATCGGGGAAAAAGCCAGGGTCAGATTAGCAGTGAGTGTTTGCTGTTCCAAGTGCGTTGCCAGCCAGCCCCTGCTAGAAGTGTTTGGGTAATAATACGGCAACCTGGCACAGGCAGATTCGTCACTTTTGAGCGGAGAAGGATTGGCCATGAAATACCAGAAAGCGTTGGTTATGCTGTTCGCTAGCGGCGTATTGCTGAGTAGTGCACCGGCCAGTAGTCAGGAAAATGCCGCGAAGAAAATTGCCGGCAGCGTTTGTGCCTCGTGTCACGGACTTGACGGCAACAGCGTGCAGCCGACTGTGCCGAATCTGGCCGGGCTGCAGAGTCGTTATCTGGACAAGCAGATGAAGGATTACGTTGCGGGGCAACGCAAGAATGATACGGCAACACCCTGCGGCCCGTCGTTGAATCCTGCAGACATTGAAGGTCTCGCAACTTATTTCAGCGATCAGAAGCCGGTGCCCGGCAAGGCGGGTGATGTGGCGTTGGCGGCCGAAGGTAAAAAGATTTATGAGCAGGGCAACCCTGTCACGGAGGTGGATGATTGTCAGGAATGCCACAAGCCTCGTGGCGTTGGCTCAGGTCTTTACCCGCGGGTGGCCGGGCAGCCCGCCGCCTACACCTTCAAGCAAATGCGTGCTTTCAAGACGGGCGCGCGCAGCAACGACAAAAATGAAGTCATGCACGAAGTGGCCGAGAAAATGACCGAGCAGGAGATGCGCTCGGTAGCCGAATATCTGATGGGCTTGTAGCCGATCAGAAGTTGCAAGCTACTTCAAGGCGAGTGCCTTGAAGCAGCATTCTTATTTGACGACCGGCTCTGGCTTGGTGGAGCGATGGAAGCCCAGCATGCCGTGAAACACGGTATGCACCGTGACATCCTTAAAACCGGTTTCTTCCAGCACGGTCGTCAGTTCTGCCGGTGAATAAAACAACTCCAGCGCATCGATGAAATACTGCTTGCACTTCACCGATGCCGGCCCGCTACCCACGAGCAGGCTGGTGAAGGCCAGACAGGCGCGCAAGTAAGCGTAGTAAAGATGTTTTACGACCGGATTGGCCGGACGCAGCATGTCGGAGTGGTGGAAGTGCCCCCCCGGTTTGAGAACGCGCAATATCTCGCTGAACACCTCACGCACCTTCAAATGCCGCGACGCGAATTGCAGCGTCACGATATCAAAATGATTGTCAGGAAAAGGCAGGCGGCTGACATCGCCGATGGTGCTCTTGATCAGAAAGCCACGCTCTTCGGCGCGCTGCGTTCCCACTGCCTGCATATGCGCGCTGCGATCCATCGCATGCACATCCAGCGTCGGCTCACGCGTGAGCAATGCAATACCCACCGCGTTGGTACCGGCACATACGTCGAGCACGCACTGATGGGGTTGCAAATCGATGGTGGACATGAAGCGCTTGCGGAAGTGTCCCCACAAGCCTAAAGCGGCGATGTCGTTCGCTCTGTCGTAATAGGGGGCAATGTCGGCAAACGCATCATTGAGATCGTTGGTCCAGACGTCGCCAAAACGTTCCTCGCGAATCGCCTCGCGAGCGGCTAATGGTGGGGGTGGCATTTCCGTCTCCTTCTGTTGTTATGGTGTTTTTTATTATCTCTACAGACAAATCCCGCTTCAAAGATTGCGCCTTGAAGCGGGGCGTTTTTCAATGGCTGATCAGTGGCCGCCGAGGAAGCCGATCGCAATCAGTGCCAGCAAAATCAGACCGGCAGCGATCAGTACCAGGCCAAGTATTTTCGAGCCCAGGGTGAAGGGCGCCGAAGGTGCATCGACCAGATACTTTTCAAGTTCACCGGTGGCCACCAGGCGATCATATTGCGCCCGGTGCTCGTGCCGGAATTCCTCAAGAGACTGCGATCCGGTGAACATCACCACATCCGGCGGTGGCAACTTGTCGGGCCGGAAGTGGTTGTTGAAGAAGTGCACCGTGAAGAGGAACACGGCGGCGAGAACCGCTTCTTCACCATGCACCACCATCGCGATGTTGAATATCCAGCCCGGCAGGTAAGCCGCCACCACGTGCGGGAAGGCAAGTATCGCGCCGCTGCCGCCGATGATGGCCATACCCCAGAACACCGCCCAGTAGTCAAACTTCTCCCAGTAGGACCAACGCTCGATTGCCGGGCGCGGGCCCTTGCCGAGGAACCACTTGAACATGCCGATGATGTCGGCCAGATCCTTCCAGTTCGGTACAAACGAGTCGGGGCCGAAGAGCTTGAAGCCCTTCCAGTTCCTGGCGATGTTGATGGACACCGCGACGAGGTGGAGGGCAAAGATGCTGAGCATGGTGTAGGCGGCGATGCGGTGCACCAAGCCAGCAACCCTTGGGCTGCCAAAGCCAGTCATTACCGCCTTGGCCCAACTGGTGTCCGGGAAGAAGGCTGCCATGCCGGTCAGTACCAGTGTCATCACGCTCAGCGCAAACAGCAGGTGGGCGATGCGCCACATTGCGCCGAAGCGTCTGACCTGCTTGCCAGCAAACTCCGGCGGCAGTTTGTCGGTCATCACGTGCGGCGTGGTCTTGCCTTGCTGGCGATCCTTGTACTCGCGGTACCACCAGAGGCCGGAATGCGCCCAGAAGAAGGCAAAGACGCCGAACAACAGGGCGATCATGGCTTTTGTAGTTAGCCAAATTTCAGGATACTTTGCAAAGTTGTCGCTGGTGCCATGCGGGCTGAAGCTGATGAAGCCGGCCGTTGCCAGCGGTAAATCCTTTTTGCCGCTGTGGCACGTCTGGCAGGTTTTCAGCCGATTTTTTTCGTGCATTTTGGACTTCGGGTCTTTCGATGCCTCAATGCCGTGGCTGCCGTGGCAGTTGGAACACTTGGCGGTATAGGCAAAGCCCAGTGTGTTGACCTGCCCATGGTAGGAGGCCTTGTACGACGCGTAGGACTCCTTGTGGCAATCGCCGCAACTGGCGGTCACCGCCAGCTTGAACTTGTCGGACGAACTGTTGCCGATGTCGTGCGTGGTATGGCAGTCAGTGCAAACGGCCGACTTCGGATTGTGCTTCTCGGTGATCTCCCGGCCGTGTGCCGATGCGGCCCAGTCTTCAAGGTGGTCGGTATGGCAGGTCTCGCCGCATACGTCGGAGATGCCCAGATGCGATGCCTTGCGCTCGGCGGTACCTCGCGGCGGCACATCAAAGCTGTGGACGTTGTGGCAATCGTTACAGGTGGCGTTGACTTTGGTCGGTTCGTCCTTGTTTTCTCTCGCGTGGAAGGACTTTTTATAGGCAGCCGCGTTTTCAAGCACAATGCCCAAGCGGGGCTTCTCGGTGGTCTTGTTTTCCTTCTTGGCGGTTTCCCACAGATTCTCGTGGCACTGGACGCAATCAGGCGGTTTTACGCCGGCAGCTTTCTTGTGTTCGGCCTTGCTGTCCACGATATCCGTGTGGCACGAAACGCAGGTCATCTTGGCGTGTACGCTCTTACCGTATTTGTCGGGCTTGACTTCGTAGAGCGCACGTTTCTCACCGTCGGCGGCCGGCACTTCCAGTTTCCCCTTCTGCCCGTCGTGGCAGGTCTGGCAAGTGGCGTTGTCGAGTTTGTGCGGATCAACTGCCTTGTCAGTGGCGGCGATTGCCGGTCCGGCAAATAAAGCGCCGGCCAGGCAGACCGTCGTTGCCATCGCCCACGCTGCAAACCTGTTGGTACCCATGATTTTATTTCCCCGCTAGCCCGTATGTTGGCGCTGATTTTTTTTGTGTTCCATGCGTATTGCTGCATGCACCAGCGACGCCTGTTT
>JBIJCY010000244.1:0-4739 GCA_044344385.1 Rhodocyclaceae bacterium
AGTTGGCCAATGGCAGTCGTACACGTGCCGGCACGCCGGTGGTGGTGCAGTTGCTCGGTAGCGACCCGGCGTGTATGGCCGAGAATGCGGCGCAGCTGGCCGAGTTGTCGCCAGCCGGTATCGATCTCAATTTCGGTTGCCCGGCACCCAGCGTCAATCGGCATGGCGGCGGGGCGATGCTGCTGGCTGAGCCTGAGGGCCTGTTCCGTATTGCCGGGGCGGTGCGTCGTGCCGTGCCGATGCATATTCCCTTCAGCGCCAAGATGCGGCTTGGCGTTTGCGATACCTCAAAAGCGCTCGATTGCGCGCGGGCCCTGGAGGCAGGTGGCATCGTGTCGCTGGTTGTGCACGCACGAACAAAGGCTGACGGCTACAAGCCACCGGCGCACTGGGAGTGGGTGGCGCGTATTCGCGATGTCGTGCAATTGCCGGTGACGGCCAATGGCGAAGTGTGGACGGAGGGAGACTACGCCCGCTGTCGTGCGGTAAGCGGCAGTGCCGATGTGATGATCGGGCGCGGCGCGGTGGCTGATCCGTTTCTTGCCCGGCGCATTCGCGCCTTGTCGAATGGCGAGGTGCTTGAACAAACGCGTGCCGATGACTGGGCCGAACTCCTGCCGTTGCTTATTGACTTCTGGGTTCAGGTGCTGGCGAGAGTCGAGCCGCGCCATGCGCCGGGTCGACTCAAGTTGTGGTTGTCGTCGTTGCGCCGCACTTTCGTCGAAGCCGAGGCGCTGTACATGGCGGTTCGCACCCTGCGCGGTGTCGATGAAACAACGCGCATGCTTGAACAGCACAGCGGCCCGGCCTGGCGTGCTGCAGCCTGAGTTGCTGTGAAAAAAACAAAAACCTACCGCAGAGGCGCAGAGACGCAGAGAAAACGCAGAGAAAACCATTTGTTTTTAGGTTTTTCTCTGCGAAACCTCTGCGTCTCTGCGCCTCTGCGGTAGGTTTTTGCTGAGCAATGCAAGCCACTTCCCGCGTGCCAACCAGCGCGCAGACCGGTATTCACGAGCATCTGGCAAGGCTGCTTGATCGCCACGCCGGATCGCCTTTTCGCAAGCCATACGCCGACTACAATCGTGCCGCGTTCGACGCCAGCCTTGAGCGGCGCCAGCACGTGGCGCCGCATGCGCCGCTCATCCTCGATTCGTGCTGCGGGGTGGGTGAGAGCAGCATCGCGCTGGCCAAGGCGTTTCCCGATCATTACGTGATTGCAGTTGATCAGTCCGAGTCGCGTTTGTCGCGCGGCAAGCCGGGTGGCGCGCTGCTGCCGCCCAATCTCGATCTGGTACGGGCCGATCTGGTCGACTACTGGCGTCTGTTGCACGATGCCGGCATCCGGCTCGACCGGCACTATTTGTTGTACCCCAATCCGTGGCCGAAGATCGGCCATTTGTCGCGCCGTTGGCATGGGCATCCGGTCTTTCCGACGCTGCTGGATCTTGGCGGCGTGCTGGAGTGCCGCAGCAACTGGCAAATCTACGTTGAGGAGTTCTGCTTTGCCATACAACGCCTGACCCGGCATCCGGCGCCCTGCGAACGCTACGTGCCGGACGTAGCGCTGACGCCCTTCGAGCGCAAGTATTTGAACTCCGGCCATGCGCTGTTTCGCACGGTCGTCGATCTTTCGCCGGTGAGTGCCTGAAATGGTCGATGCCTGCCTTTCCTGTGGCGCATGCTGCGCGGCTTTCCGGGTCGATTTTCACTGCGCGGATCTGGCGTCGACCCCGGGCGGCTGCGTGCCGGTGGCGCTTACTCTGCCGCTTACGGTAACGCTGGTGCGCATGCGCGGTACCGACGAAGCGCCGCCACGATGCATCGCGCTGGAAGGTGATGTTGGCCAGTCGGTACGCTGTACGATTTACGCGCAACGCCCTGGCCCTTGTCGTGACTTTGCGCCCTACGCGCCGCTCGGCATCGGCGACGATGCCTGCGATCGCGCCAGGCGCCGCTATGGCTTGCCGCCGCTGGCTGCAGGTTTGTTGTAGCCGGTTTTTCGCGGAATTGATGCGTATCAAGTCGAGGTGCGCTACATCCGGGATAATTCGCCCTGCCTCATCTATAGTGCGCACTTTGCAATAGCGTTCAGTCCGATGCATCCTTACGTATGCGCCTCTCCAGTCCTCGAATTTGACCGGAAATAATGATGAGCAAGAAGCTCCTCTCGCGTCTGAACATTCGCCTGCTGATTCTCCTGATCGTTTCGGCGGTGCCGGCCTTCGGGATCATCCTCTATTCCAGCATCGAGCAACGCAATCACGCGCTGGCCGCGGCCGAGAAACAATCGCTGGCGGTCGTGCGCGGCATCACCGCCCGGCAACACGCGCTGATGAAGCAGTCGCACGAGTTGCTGGAGGGGTTGGCCGCCAGTCCTGAGTTGCGTGGCACGATCCGTAATCGCGCTTGTGGTGACCTGCTGACGCGCAAGCGTGGCGTGCTGCCGCATTACATGGATTTTTTCGCTGCTGGTCTGGACGGTCAGATCGTCTGTAGCGCCAATCCTGCGGCAGTCGGCATCAAGGTGGAGGATCGTGCCTATTTTCAGCGGGCCATCGACAGCCGCGATTTTGCTGTTGGTGATTACCAGATCAGCCGCATTACCGGCAAGAGCACGGTCATTCTGGCGCACCCGGTACTCGACGAATGGGGTGGGGTCGAGGCGGTGATTGCCATCGGGCTGGACCTCGACTGGCTGGGTGATCTGGTGTCCGGCGCGGCGTTGCCCCTTGGTTCGGTACTGACGCTGGTTGATGGCACCGGAACGATACTGGCGCGCACGCCCGATCCTGAAGGCTGGGTCGGTCGAGCGGTTCCCGATCGCACGGAGTTCCTGCGGGTCGTTGGCGGCGCGGGGCAGGGGACTTATGAATCGGTCTGGCTCGATAATGTGCGTCGAGTGACCTACGTTTCCCAGCTTTATTCGGGCAAGGCCGGCGGCATTTTTGTACGTGTCGGCCTGCCGAAATCCGCGTTGTTTGGCGAGATCAACGAGAGCCTCTTGCGCAACACGCTGCTCATGTTGATGGCCATTGGCATGGTGCTGGTTTTTGGCTGGCTGGCGGCCGAACGTCTGGTGCTGCGGCGGGTTCGCGATCTGGGCGATACGGCGCGACAGTTTGGTGCGGGTGATCTTGCTGCACGCCCCCGTATTCCGCCGGACGGCGGCGAGTTGGGCGACCTGGCGCGCGTCTTCGAGGAGATGGCCACCGGCCTGAAGGAAAATCAACAGCTCGTCGAGTATCTGGCGACCCGTGACAGCCTGACCAATTTGCCCAATCAAAGCCTGTTTGTTGATCGTGCCGCGATGGCCATGGCCTGGGCGGCCAGACGGAATCGTTCTTTTGCTCTGGCGGTAGTTAATGTTGATCGTCTCGACGTGATCAGCGACAGCCTTGGCCGCAGTCATGGCGACGAACTGTTGCTGGCGGTGGCGAAGCGGCTGGAAAGCTGCGTGCGCGGTGAAGATACGCTGGCGCATTTCGAGGGCAGTGAGTTTGGCGTTTTATGGAGCGATCTGGACGGCGCCGATGCCGCCGTCGCCGCAGCAGCACAACTGGCCGAAGGTTTTGCCAGCCCGTTCGAGATCGAAGGCGGGCAGCTGCATGTCAGCGCGAGTATTGGCGTTGCGCTTTATCCGCAGGACGGCGAGAGCGTGCAGACGCTGATCAAGCATGCGCATTCGGCGATGCACCGCGTCAAGGAGGCCGGCGGCGATGGCGTGCAGTGCTATGCGCCGCAGATGACCGCCGACGCGGCCGAACGCTTGCGTCTTGAGCAGGCACTGCGACTGGCGTTGCTGCGCGGCGAGTTCGAGCTGCACTACCAGCCGAAGGTTGATCTGGACAGCGGCGGCATGGCCGGCATGGAAGCGTTGATCCGCTGGCGGCATCCCGAATTGGGGATGATTTCACCGGCACGTTTTATCCCGTTGGCCGAAGAAACCGGACTCATCGTCGGCATCGGCGAATGGGTGATGCGCACCGCCTGTAAGCAGATACGCGTCTGGCAGGATGCCGGGCTGTCGCCGGTCAGTGTGGCCATCAATCTTTCTGCCCGGCAGTTCTGGCAAGGGGGTCTCGCCGGCCTGCTGCAGAGCATCCTCACCGAAACCGGTATCGACGGCGCGCTGGTCGAGCTTGAGGTGACCGAGAGCGCCATCATGCGTGATCTGGATGCTACCGTTGCCGCGCTGTTTGAGCTGCGCGAACTCGGTTGTTCGATTTCAATCGATGATTTTGGCACTGGTTATTCGTCGCTCGGCTATCTGCGCCGCCTGCCGCTAAACAAGCTGAAGATTGACCGCTCGTTTGTCATGGATATCACGCAGGATCCGACGGCGGCACTGCTCACACGCGAGATCATCAATATCGCGCACGCCCTGGGCTTGACGGTTATCGCCGAAGGGGTCGAGCACGAAGCTGAGCTCGCTTTTCTCGCCCAGAACGGTTGCGATCAGATTCAGGGCTTCTATTTCAGTCGCCCGTTACCAGTCGCCGATGTTCAAAAGCTGCTCGAAGAGAACAAACGCTGGGCGGTTTTTCTGCGCTGAGTCTGCGCCGGCGGTTGTTTGAATCTGCGACAATGGCGACTCCCGGCGCCGCTTGCCAAACCCCTGTTGGAAGAAGTTTCATGACCCTCATTCTCCCCGTTCGCGGTGACTACATTCAGCTTGATCAGGCGCTCAAGGCCACCGGTCGGTGTTCGTCCGGCGGCGTAGCGCATCTGGACATCGAGGC
>JBIJCY010000245.1:0-4738 GCA_044344385.1 Rhodocyclaceae bacterium
AAATCATGCAGTGCCTGCAGGCCGCCGCCAAAGGTGAAAGCAAGCAACACGGCGACTTCAACGGCTAGCGCCAGCCGCCCGAAGCGGGTGCGGCTGACGGTGTAATCAGCAGCTTTCTGATGTGCCCCCAGTTCAAGGCGGTCGGCAAATTGCGCCGGGACGGCGGCGCGGTGTGCCAGTACGTGGGCTATCTGACGTTGGGACAACCACAGGCGGAGAGCGACCATCAGCGCAAGGGCGAGGAGAAAGGCGAGAGAGAAAGTATTGGTCATGCAGTTCTGCGGAATGCTGTGAGAAAATGGCGAATTGACAAGCTCGGACGGATTATATGGCACAGGATGCAAATTACCTCGTTTGGCTGGACATGGAAATGACCGGCCTCGAACCCGAGCGCGAGCGCATCATCGAACTGGCGATGATTGTCACCGACAACAATCTGGTGACAATTGCTGAATCGCCGGTGTGGGTCGTTCATCAGTCCGATGCGCAGCTCGATGCAATGGACGACTGGAACAAGAAGACGCACGGCGGTTCCGGGTTGATCGAGCGCGTCAGGGCGTCGACGTTTGACGATGCCACGGTTGAAGCCGCAGCGCTGGCTTTCGTCAAGGAGTACGTGCCGGAGCGCAGCAGCCCGATGTGCGGCAACTCGATCGGCCAGGATCGCCGTTTCATGGTGCGCTACATGCCGCAACTGGAAGCGTGGTTTCACTACCGCAATCTGGATGTGAGCACGCTCAAGGAATTGTGCAAGCGCTGGAAGCCGGAAGTGGCCAAGGGCGTCGTCAAAAAAGGCGCGCACACGGCGATGGCCGACATCGTCGAGTCGATCGAGGAACTGAAGTATTACCGCGAACACTTCATCAAGCTGTGAGTTTTGCTTTGAGTCTGGTTTTGACCCGGGCCTTGACCCGGGCGCCCGGCGAGTGTTTTATTTTGGCGCGGTGGTGCCGGCGGACTTCTTGTCCGTCTTGATATCCCGCCGGTATAGGCGGAATTTTTCGGTTTCGTGGCGATCGGTCGGTCGTCCGCCTTCCCAGGTTTTTTTCCATCCAATCGTCACGTTGGCGTTTGCTTCGCGCGGCAATCCGTGGATCAGCAACCAGTCACAGCGTTTTCCGGCGGCGCTTTTGAGCGGGACAGTGCGTAGCCCGTCGAAGTAGTCCAGAGAGGCGAGAACCGCATCATTGACGTTGGCATTGGCGACGCAGCCATGTTTGGCACCCAGCGCGGCGGCCAGCGATGCCGACACCGGGCGATAGGTTTTCCCGTAATCAATCCATGGCATCCAGAGGGTGGCGATGAGCAGCCAGAACAGGGTCAGGCCGGCCATCCAGTGCATGATCCCGCGCATTGGCGAACGCGGGCTGGTGGCGATCAGCCAGCACCAGATCAGGGTCATCAGCAGTGCAAAAATAGCGGTGATTATGTTGAGCTGCCCGACGAATCCGGGTTCGATGCGAACCGCCTGTCGTGCAAGGCGTTCCGGCCAGCCGAAGACCATCGCGCTCCAGATAACCCAGGCCAGCCCGGCAAAGGTCGTAAAGGTGATCATGCCGAACCAGTCGAAAGCGTTTGCCGCACCACGGCGCAATGAAGTGACGCCGGGGACAGCGAGCAGGACAAGAGGTGGCAGCAACAATAGTGCCGGCGCGCTGCGTGCATCAAGGCAAAGGCTCAGGACCAGTAGCGTCGTAACGAACGAGAAAATCGGCCAGGCTAACGGCAGAGTGTGCAAAATACGGCGTTTTGCCCACAAGGCCCAACCGGCCAGCGGCAGTGCCGGCCAGGCGTACCATGGCAGCAGGGCGAGATAGCGTTGAATGTTGTTGAATGGCGAGTTCGCTATGCTCAGTTGATTGAGTTCGTTTTTCCAGAAATCGGCAAAAAACTCCGGTGCAATCACAAACAAGGGAACCAGCCACAGGGCGGCTAGCAAGAAGGCGATGAGCACTGAGCCGAGCAGCATGGGGACTGCTTGTTTACGGTTTTCGCTGCGCCAAAGCACAAATGCTGCGGTTGGCAGCAAGGTCAGTACGGGGGCGAGTCCGTTGGCGAGAAAACCAAGGCCGAGCGCCAGTCCGAAGATGCCCGCGCCCTTTTTGGCCTGCCGGTTGAGCAAGGATAGCCCCCAGTAGGCGGCCGTATGCGCGGTCAGCGCCGCGAGCATTGGTTGCGCTTCGTGGGCGTGGTATAAAAAACCGATACTTCCGGCCAGAATCAGGGGGGCGGCGGCAGCGTGTGCCTTGCCGTGCAGTTCGCGTGCGGCAAGCAGGATGAAGCTGAGCGCCAGTAATGTGCTTATGCCGCTGGCCAGGCGTGTTGCGTCATGCAGGGGCAGTAGCCAGGCGAAGAGGTGGGCGCAGGCGGCAGCGATCCAGTAGTAAAGCGGTGCATCAGCGTAGGGGCGGCCGGCGAGGCTGGTGTTCAGCCAGTGGCCATTGGTGACAATGTCATGCACGATGCCGATTGTGATGGCGTCATCGGTTCGCCACGGGTCGTGGCCGATGAGCCCGGTAAAAATGTAGAGGACGAGCAGAATCGTCAGCGCCCAGCCGCTGGGTGGAAGGGCAAGCCCTTTTGCGAATCCGGATTTCTGCAGTACGGGCATCGCTGGATGTTTTTTAGTGTGATTTTGTCATCGGTTGAAACGAAAAAGGCAGCCGACCGGCTGCCTTTTTTGTCGAGTTCGCTTGAACCCTGTCGCCGGTTTAAGCCGACGTCTTGTGCATCGAACCGTATTTCTGGTTGAACTTCTCGACGCGGCCGGCAGTGTCAATGATCTTCTGCTTGCCGGTGTAGAACGGATGGCAGGCAGCGCACACTTCAACGTGCAGCGCTTTCTTCATTGTCGACATCGTGTTGAAGGTGTTGCCGCAGGAGCAGGTCACTGCGAGCTCTTTGTATTCTGGATGGATGGTAGGCTTCATTTCGTGCTTTTCCTGTAGGTCAAATCAGCCGGCGGTTGTGACCGGCTCCGTAAAACGCGCAATTATCCTTGATTCTTCTGGATTTTGCAATCTTCTTCAGCGACGCATCGAGTCAAAGAACTCGCCGTTGTTCTTGGTCGACTTGATCTTGTCGAGCAGGAATTCCATCGCTTCGAGATCGTCCATGTTGTAGAGCAACTTGCGCAGTACCCACATTTTTTGCAGGACGTCGGGCTTGAGCAGCAGTTCTTCGCGGCGCGTGCCCGAGCGGTTGACGTTGATTGCCGGATAGACGCGCTTCTCGGCCATGCGTCGATCCAGGTGGATCTCCATGTTGCCGGTGCCCTTGAATTCTTCGTAGATCACGTCATCCATGCGGCTGCCTGTGTCGATCAGCGCGGTGGCGATGATGGTCAGCGAGCCACCTTCCTCGATATTGCGCGCGGCGCCGAAGAAGCGTTTCGGCTTCTGCAGGGCGTTGGCATCGACACCGCCGGTCAGCACCTTGCCGGAAGCCGGTTGCACGGTGTTGTAGGCGCGTGCCAGACGGGTGATCGAGTCGAGCAGGATGACCACGTCTTTCTTGTGCTCGACGAGGCGCTTGGCTTTTTCGATAACCATTTCGGCGACCTGCACGTGGCGGGTGGCCGGTTCGTCGAAAGTCGAGGCGACCACTTCGCCGCGCACCGAGCGCGTCATTTCGGTCACTTCTTCCGGGCGCTCGTCGATCAGCAGGACGATCACCTTGACGTCCGGGTGATTGGTCGTGATGGCGTGTGCGATGTGCTGCATCATCACCGTCTTGCCGCTCTTCGGGCTGGCGACCAGTAGTCCGCGCTGGCCTTTGCCGATGGGCGCGATGATGTCGATGATCCGGCTGGTCATGTTTTCCTCGCCGCGAATATCGCGTTCGAGTTTCATGTGGTCGGCCGGGTGCAGCGGTGTCAGGTTTTCAAACAGAATCTTGTTCTTCGACGCTTCGGGTGCTTCGCCGTTGATCTTGTCGACCTTGACCAGCGCAAAGTAACGCTCGCCTTCCTTCGGCGTGCGGATCTCGCCCTCGACGGTGTCACCGGTATGCAGGTTGAAGCGGCGGATCTGGCTGGGGCTGACGTAGATGTCGTCGGTGCTGGCCAGGTACGAGGTTTCGGGTGAGCGCAGGAAACCAAAGCCGTCAGGCAGCGTTTCCATCGTGCCGTCGCCGAAGATCGTCTCGCCTTTCTTTGCCTGGTTTTTCAGCAGCGCAAAAATCAATTCGTGCTTGCGCAGGCGGTTGGCGCCGTCGATGTTATTGGTGACGGCCATTTCGAGAAGCTGGCTTACATGTAGGGCTTTGAGTTCGGATAGGTGCATGTGCGGGGAGAGAGAAGAGAAAATACGAGGGGCGCTAAGCGATGTCGCGTATGAAACGCAGAGGGGGATGTGTTGGGGGTCTTGCCGGGGTTGCTGCTACGGGCTGTCAGGCCTGAAAGTTCTGTGCGGGACGTTTGTTGCCCGTTTTTTTGCGCCGCGTTACTTGAACTTCCAGGCCGAGGGTAACGACTTTACAGATTGCTGTCAATGAAGGTCACAAGTTGTGATTTGGAGAGCGCGCCGACCTTGGTCGCTTCGATGTTGCCGTTCTTGAACAGCATCAGGGTCGGAATGCCACGCACGCCATAATTGGCTGGCGTCTTTTGGTTGTCATCGATGTTCAGTTTGGCAACCTTCAGGCGGCCGGCGTATTCCTTGGCGATTTCGTCAAGGATAGGCGCGATCATCTTGCACGGGCCGCACCATTCGGCCCAGTAGTCGACCAGCACCGGCTG